>CAYZAF010000072.1:0-9286 GCA_964476435.1 uncultured Syntrophaceae bacterium | reverse complement strand
ACAAAGGCCCAGGGCCTCCTGGCCCCTCCCGTGGGGGAACGGAGGGCCGCTTCAACGATGGCATCGATCTTCCCCGCCTCTACCGGCCGCTCGGCATATACCCTTACGCTCCTTCTCTTTTCCGCTAGTTCGTTAAACATGGCCTCTCCTTTCTTTTCAGGTCGCTTCGCCCTTACGGGAAGGCTTTTCCGATGTCCTCGACGAGCGCCTTCGAACCTACGTAGAGGGAGCACCGCTGATGAGGCTTTTCCGGCCTGATGTCGAGGATAGGCGTCCCCCTCTCGTCCACTGCCGTTCCCCCCGCTTCTTGGCACATGAAGGAGACCACGGAGGCTTCGTACATGAGACGCAGCTTCCCTTCGGGCCTGTTCTTCTTCGGGTCCGGGTGGTTCACGATGGCAGGGTACATGAACATGCCCCCATTCGCAAGAATCCGGTGGAAATCTCCTGCCAGGGCCCCGAGGTACCTGAAGGCATACTTGCTCTCGTTCGCCATGATCCACCCCTGGACCTTCTCGGAGTACGTGCGGCGATTGGAGGCGTTGAAAGAAAGCTCCCATGTCTTCGTCTGCTCTGGAAGCTTAAGGCGCGTGGGCCTCACGTAGGTCATGGTCTCGTCCATGTGAAACCGCCACGTTCCCGCCTCTTTGAGGCCCATCGTGAAGGTGCCGGTGGGGATCACGAACATGCCGGCAGCGATGAATTCTCTTCCCGACCTTAGATGCAGATCCTCCGGGCCTTCCAGGTTGCGCTTCGCGAGGCCGAAGAGAAAGCCGACCGGAAGGCCGTGCGAGACATTCGACGAACCGTCGAGGGGATCAAAGTAGACAAAGTAGCGGCCTCCCTCCACGTTGAGCGAAATGATCCCCTCCGATTCTTCGCTGACCGCCTGGATCACCTTCCCCGAGGCCTTCAGGTAGTGAATGGCGATCTCGTGGGCAATCTGGTCCATGCGCATGACATCCTCTCCCTGGACATTGACAGCCCCTGCCAAGCCGAGGTTCCCCTTGAGCGCCCCGGTAAGGTAGTAGTACTGGATATGCTTGGCAGCGCTGATCATCGCGTCCATGAGGATGAGAAAATGGTGCGTCCGGTTGTGCCTCTCCTGGTGCTCAAGGAGAAAATTCATAAAGGTCTGCTCAAATTGGATCATGGGCCCTCCTGTTTCAAAGACTCGCTTTCACCCTTCCCTGCCGCTCTTTTTTGCGTCGCGCACCATAATTCCTCAATGGCCGATGCCCTTCACCTGTCAGGATGCCTTCTCGAGCGCGAGGAGGGCTGCCCCGAGGGCGCTCACGACCTGCGACTCGAAGGGGAGCAGGACGCGCGTGCCCATCACCTTTTCCAGGGCACTTACGACCCCCTTGTTCTTTGCCACCCCCCCTGCCATGACAACTTCCTGCTCAACACCCCCGAGCCGGTTCACGAGGCCCATGGTCCTGTCGGCAATGGCTCTATGGATGCCGTAAAGGATGTCCTCCAGGTCCTCCCCTTCGCTCACGAGGGAGATCACCTCCGACTCCGCAAAGACCGTACAGATGCTGCTGATCGTCAGCTCCTTCTTGTGCTTGAGGGACAGCTCTCCTATCTCTTCGAGGTCGACCTTCAAGGCAGATGCCATGACCTCGATGAACCTGCCTGTGCCTGCAGCGCACTTGTCGTTCATCTCGAACTCGAGGACGCGCCCCCTCCCGTCGACCCTCACCGCCTTGGTGTCCTGCCCCCCTATGTCCACGATGGTTCTCGCATTGGGAAACAGGTAATTTACCCCTTTTGCGATGCACGTGATCTCGGTGATCGTCTCAGCTGCGAGGGATGCCCGCTTCCTCCCGCAGCCTGTCGCCACTACGTAAGCCAGGTCGGATCGGGCCAATCCCACCTGCCCCAAAGCCTTGTCCAAGGCAACCTCGGAGACCTTCCTCGAATCTGCACCTGTCTGGAGTATGGTATAGGCAGCGATGCCCTTCTCCCCATCGAAGAGAAGGGCATCGGTCGTAATCGAACCGATATCTATCCCTGCTACCATCGCGCGCTTACCGCTTTCATTCTATCACTGCGAGAACCGTGTCCGCATCCACTTCCTGCCCCGCAGCAACGCGTATCTCCTTTATGGTGCCGCTCGTGGGGGCCACGATCGGCATTTCCATTTTCATGGCCTCAAGGGTGGCTATCTGGTCATCTTCGGCCACCTTGTCCCCGACGCTGCAGAGCACGTTCACTATTTTTCCAACCATGGGTACAGTAACTTCCGTCGCCATACGTCCTCCTTAGCTTTTTCTGAATCCCAAAGCGAACTGGGCAATGATCATCTTCTGGATGTTCGAGGTCCCCTCGACGATCTGGTACGACTTTGCATCCCTGAACAATCTCTCCACAGGGTACTCCGAAGAGAAGCCGTAAGAACCGAATATCTTTACCGCCTCCGAGGCACAGAAGTTGGCTGACTCGGCGGCGTAGTATTTCGCCATCGAGGTCTCCAGGGTATTGTTGATGCCTTGATCTTTCTGCCACGCCGCCTTGTATACGAGGAGCTTCGCCGCCTCGTGCTCCACTGACATCCTCGCTATCTGCTCCTGGACCATCGGTTCCTGGGCGATGGGATGGCCGAACTGCTCCCTCTCGTTCGCGTACTTGCATGCCTCTTCGATACAGGTCTGGGCAACGCCGAGGGCTCGCGCCGCCGAGCTCAACCTCGTGAAATTGAGCATGGTCATACAGATCTTGAACCCCTCTCCCTTTTGGCCCACGAGGGCGCTCTTGGGGATCTTCGCTTCTTCGAAAAAGATCTCGCCTGTGGGCGCGCAGTGAAGACCGAGTTTCGTGGTAATGGCACGCTGGACGATGCCGGGCGTCGTGAAATCCACGATGAAAGCGGATATGCCCCTGTGCTTAAGCGATTTGTCCGTGTAGGCATAGACGATGCCGCATCCGCAGTACGGCACGCCCGATATCCACGTCTTCGTACCGTTCAACACAAAACTGTCATCGGCCTCCGTTGCGGTCGTCCTCATGCTTGCCGCGTCAGAACCGGAATTAGGCTCGGTGATCGCAAAGCAGCCGCCGCTCGTCCCTGCGATCAGGCCGGGCAGGTACTCTTCCTTCTGCGCGTTGTTCCCGAACTTGAGCAGGACGTTTTGGGGCCCGTTCATCTGCAGATTAAAGGGCAGTCCCCAGGATGGGCTGATCCTCGCAAACTCCGTTGCCATGAGGGTTGCGGCCATGTGGCCTTCCTCGAGGCCCAGTCCGTTATACTGCTCGGGGGCGAGACAGGCGAACATACCCTGATCTCCCATTTTTTTCAAAATCTCTGGACGGTACTTGTGCTCCTTTTCGTCTTCCTCCATGGTGGGCTTGACATTCTTTACCGCAAAGTCGTATGCCATCTTGCGCATCGACTCCAGCTCGTCGGACCACTTGAAATCCATAGTCTTCCCCCTTTTATCTTCTCTATAGAATGTGAAACTGTGAACAAGTATTTACGCTATCTTAGCAAACACCATAGTTGATGTCAAGCTAATTCTGCCAGAAACGCCGCGGTTTTCTTGGCGAAATAGGCCGTGGCTCAAAGAAAACTAGAGTTGCCGTCGTATACAAAACTGCATACAACCGTCCCGAGCTCGTCCTCTAGTAGCCGGAGATGAGCAGCGCGTGGAACCTGCGCGCGATGCGCCCGGCAATTTGCACCAACGCCGCCCTCTTGTTAAAATCTTCGGAGTTGATGGTACCCGCGTCATAGGTCTCCGTATCGCTGAATGCCCATGTCTTGACCACGTTTCCCTGCCTCAAGAGGGAAAGGGTCACGGAGGCGGACACCACCTTTTGGATGGCCAAGCCCTGGCCGCTGAGGGCCGAGAAAGTGGCGGTCACAGCCGTCACGGTCCCCTGAAGGGTCGCGTCCGCGGACGGTTTGTTTATCTGGACGAGCCCGCTTGCCGCGATCTCGTGCGAGAAGGCCTCAGTAAAGATCTCAGACACCTGCGGCTCGAACGTTGTGTTCTTGAAAACCGGCACGTTCAGGGAGGTAATCGGCTCTCCCACCGTACCCGGGCTCGAATAGCTCGGGCCTTGCAGACCGGAGTTCCTCACGAGCTGGTAGCCGCACCCCTGGGCCAGCACGAAGACGATAATGAGGGGGAGAATCCGTCCTATGCCCACGGGGACCCCTTAGGCTACGATATTGACTAGTTTGTTGGGCACAACGATCACTTTTCTGATTTCCCTCTCAGCCAGATGGCGCTGCACCTTCTCAAGGGAAAGGATGAGCTCCTTGAGCGGCCCTTCCCCCATGTCCCGCTCCACTTCGACCGTATCCCGCAGCTTCCCGTTTACTTGAATAGCAACGGTCACCATGTCCTCGGTCACGTAGCCTTCCTCAAAGGAAGGCCACGTGCAGTCTACGAGAAGGTCTTCGTGGCCGAGGGCCTCCCACAGCTCCTGCGTGACGTGCGGACAGAAAGGGCTGACGAGGAGGATCAAGAAGTCGATTGAGCCCCGCAAAGCTCGCAGGGCCTCTCCGTCCTTTCTCTCGTATTCCAGGAACTTGTTGATGCCGTTCACGAGCTCCATGGCTGCTGCTATCGCCGTGTTCAGGTGGAACCTTTTTAGGTCCTCGGTCACCTTCTTTATCGTCTTGTGGGTCAAATGGAGGAGCCGGCCCACCTCCTTGTCCGGCGTATCGAGGACGATCGCGGGCTCGACCCGCCTCAGATCATCCACCCGCTCCATTACGAGCCTCCACAGCCTCTGGAGGAAACGGAAGCACCCCTCCACGCCCTTGTCGCTCCAATCCAGGTCCTTTTCGGGGGGCGCGGCGAACAGACAGAAAAGGCGGGCCGTGTCCGCGCCAAAACGGTCGACGAGGTAATCGGGGTCTACGACATTGCCCTTTGACTTGCTCATCTTCGAGCCGTCCTTTATCACCATGCCCTGGGTAAGGAGGTTCTCGAAAGGCTCCCGGGAGCCCACGAATCCCATCTCGTTGAGCACCCTGTTGAAGAATCTCGAATAGAGGAGATGGAGGACCGCGTGCTCCACGCCACCGATGTACTGATCCACGGGCAGCCAGTAGTCGACCCTGGTCCTGTCGAGAGGCGCTTGGCCGGAAAGGGGGGAGGCGAACTTGAGAAAGTACCAGGATGACTCAACAAAGGTGTCCATGGTGTCCGTTTCCCGTCTCGCCGCTTTTCCGCACCTCGGGCACGCCACCCTGTAGAAAGCGGGGTTGTCCGCGAGGGGCGATCTCCCTACCATTTCTACCTTGGCGTCGAGGGGCAGCACGACCGGCAGGTCCGCGTATGGAACGGGCACCACGCCGCAGCCGTCACAATAGATCATGGGGATCGGGGTCCCCCAGTAGCGCTGCCTCGATATACCCCAGTCCTTGAGCCTGAAGTTGACGGTCCTCTTGCCGAAGCCCCGCTCTTCCAAGTAATCGATGATGGCAGGTATGGCGTCCCTATTGTCCATACCGTTGAAGGGGCCTGAGTTCACCATAGTGCCGTCCCCAACGTACGCCCCCTCCATGGAGGCCGGATCGAGCGTATGCCCTTCCGGTGTGATCGTCACACGGATGGGAAGGCTGAATTCCCTGGCAAACTCGAAGTCCCTCTGATCGTGCGCGGGAACAGCCATAATGGCCCCTGTTCCATACTCCATGAGCACGAAATTCCCCACGAATATGGGCACTTTCGAATCGTTCAGCGGATTGACCGCATAGGCCCCGGTAGACACCCCCTCCTTCTCCAGGGAAAGCTCTGCCCTGAAGCTCCTGTCCTGCCCTCTCACCTTCTCCACGAAGGCAGCCACCGCCTTCTCCTGCGATGTCCCGCGGGCGAGGACCCCTGCCAGGGGATGCTCGGGGGCGAGGACCATGAAGGTGACCCCGTACAACGTGTCCGGCCTCGTCGTGAAAATCGTGAGCCGGTCGCCCTTCTCGAGGGGGAATTCCACCTCCACGCCGAGACTCTTCCCTATCCAGTTCTTCTGCATGGTGAGCACGCGGTCGGGCCAGCCAGCGAGGCTCTCCGTATACTCATAAAGCTCGTCCGCGTATTGGGTAATGGCAAAGAACCACTGGGTCAGCTCGCTCTGTTTGACCTCGTGGCCGCATCGCCAGCACTTTCCCTCCTCAACCTGCTCGTTCGCGAGCACGGTCTGGCACTCTTCGCAATAGTTGACGGGCGCGCTCTTGCGATAGACGAGCCCCTTTTCGTACATCTTCAGGAAGATCCACTGCTCCCATCCGTAGTACTCGACATCGCAGGTCGCCAGCTCCCGGTCCCAGTCGTAGCCGAAACCGAGCCTCTTGAGCTGCTTTTTCATGTAGGCGATGTTATCCCTCGTCCAGACCGCCGGGTGCACCCCGTGCTGGATGGCCGCATTCTCAGCGGGCATGCCGAAGGCGTCCCAGCCCATGGGATGGAGCACGTTGAAGCCCATCATTCTCTTGTACCGGGCGATCACGTCGCCGATGGAGTAGTTCCGGACGTGCCCCATGTGAATCCTGCCCGAGGGGTAAGGGAACATTTCGAGGAGGTAGTACTTCTCACGGTCCTTCTCCTCTTCCACGTGGAAAAGGTTGCGCTCCTCCCATACTGCCTGCCACCGCTCTTCTATCGCCTCAGGGTCGTATGGTCTGGTGTCCCGGTCTCGCATGCCGAAGTCTTCTCTACTTCCCTTCCTGCATTGCCCTTATGCGCAGCCGCAGGGCGTTCAGCCTGATGAAGCCGCTCGCGTCGCCCTGGTTGTAAACCGCATCCTTATCGAAAGTAGCGAAATCCTGCTTGTAGAGGGATCGCGCCGATTTCCTCCCTGCCACGATTGTATTACCCTTGTAAAGCTTGAGCCTCACCGTCCCGCTCACCCCTTTCTGCGCCTGCTCCGTGAAGGCGCGCATGGCCTCCATTTCAGGGGAGTACCAGAAACCGTAGTAGATGAGCTCGGAGACCCTGGTGATGAGGCTGTCCCTGAGATGCATTACCTCGCGGTCCATGGTGATCGACTCCATTGCCCTGTGGGCGACGTGGAGAACCGTGCAGCCCGGCGTCTCGTATACGCCCCGAGACTTCATGCCCACGAACCTGTTCTCCACCATATCGATCCTGCCGATGCCATGCTCTCCTGCCACCTTGTTGAGAAATCCGATGATCTCGTGGGGCCGCATCTTTTTCCCGTCGATGCGGACCGGGGCCCCGTCCTCGAAGTCTATCTCCACATACCGGGGCTTGTCAGGGGCCGCCTCAGGCGAGACAGTGATGCGGAACATGGATTCGTCGGGCTCGTTCCACGGGTCCTCGAGGACCCCGCCCTCGTAGCTGATATGCATGAGATTTCTGTCCATGCTATAAGGCTTCGCCTTGCTCACGGGCACGTCTATCCCATTCTCTTTTGCGTAATCTATGAGATCCTCCCTCGACGAGAAGCTCCACTGCCTCCACGGCGCGATGACCTTGATATGAGGCGCCAGGGCATAATAGGTAAGCTCGAAGCGTACCTGGTCGTTGCCCTTGCCCGTAGAGCCGTGGCAGACCGCATCCGCCTTTTCCATCAGGGCAATTTCCACCTGCCTTTTCGCGATGAGGGGTCTCGCGATGGAAGTGCCGAGGAGATAGGTGCCCTCGTAAACGGCGCCTGCCTTGATCGCAAAAAAGACGAAGTCCCGCGCAAACTCCTCCTTCAGGTCCTCTATGTATATCTTCGATGCCCCGGTCCTTTTTGCCTTTGCCTCAAGACCGTTCAACTCCTCCTCTTGTCCCACGTCCGCCGTATAGGCGATTACCTCGCATCCATACTCTTGCCTCAGCCACTTCACGAGAACCGACGTGTCGAGGCCGCCGGAATAGGCGAGTATGACTTTCTTGATCCTATCTTCCATCCATACCCTCCAATATCAGCCATTCGAGGAGCGCCTGCTGCGCGTAAAGCCTGTTCTCTGCCTGGGTGAAGATGACCTCCTGAAACCGCTCGAAGACGTCCTCGGCTATCTCCTGGCCCCGGTGCGCCGGGAGGCAGTGCATGACGATCACGTCCTCCTTCGCGGCCTTGAGCAGCCGGTCATCCACGCAGAAGCCGGCGAAGGCGGCCTTTCGCTCTGCCTGCTCCTTCTCCATACCCATGCTCACCCAGACGTCCGTGCTGATCACGTGCGCCCCTTTAGCCGCATCGAGGGGGTCAGCGAGGAGGGTGAGAACGCCCCTTTCCCGCCCCTTCTTGACGAGGTCAGGAGGGGGGGGGTATTGCTGGGGCGTGGCCATGGCCAGGGTAAAACCCAAAAGAAGGGCCGCCTCTATCCAGGAGTTGGCCATGTTGTTCCCGTCGCCCACATAGGCCATCCTCAGGCCGTCCAGTCTCTTTTTGTACTCCCTTACGGTAAAGAGGTCAGCCAGTATCTGGCACGGATGGTACCGATCGGTCAGCCCGTTGATGACGGGAACGGACGACCATGCTGCCAACTCTTCAACCGTGCCTTGGGAGAACGTGCGAATCATGATCGCGTTCACGTATCTTGACAATACACGCGCCGTATCGCGGATCGGCTCTCCCCTGCCCATCTGCGTCTCGGAAGGGGAGAGGAATATGGCATGGCCGCCCAGCCCCCTCATGCCAACCTCGAAGGATACCCTGGTCCGCGTGGAGGCCTTCTCGAAGATCATGGCGAGGGTCCGGTCCTTGAGGGGCTTGTACTCACCGTTCGCGGCACGCACTTTCTTGAAGAAGAGCGCTCGGTCGAGGAGAAAAGAGCACTCCTCGACGGTTATGTCGAGGAGCCTCGTAAAATCCCGTTTCATTTTCCCTTGAGCCTCTCGAATATCCTGCTGGCGATCTCCAGGAATATGTCTATCTCTTCCTTTTCTATGATGAGGGGCGGCAAGAGGCGGATCACGTTTCCCTTTGACGCGTAAAGGATCACGCCCTCTGCGAGAAATTCCTGAACTATGGGGTTTACCTCGACGCTGAATTCGACGCCGAGGAGAAGGCCGAGGCCCCTCACGTCAACGATGAAGGGGTACTTCTTCTTAAGGGCGAGAAGGCCCTGAAGAAGATAGGCGGCCATCTTCTCGCACCGCTTCACGATCCCCTCATCCATGATCGTGTTCATCGTCGCGATCACCGCTGCTGAGGCCAAGGCGTTCCCGCCGAACGTCGATGCGTGGGTCCCGGGCTCGAAGGCGTCCATCACTCGATCGGTGGCGACGATCGCCCCCACGGGAAAACCGCTTCCAAGCGCCTTGGCCAAGCTCATGATGTCTGGTTGTATGGCGTAATGCTCGTAGCAGAAGAGCTTTCC
>CAYZAF010000071.1:0-2285 GCA_964476435.1 uncultured Syntrophaceae bacterium | reverse complement strand
CTTCATGGACCTGCGGGCCTTCAGCAAGGGGTTTGAGCAGTACTACCGCCGGGCGCAAGAGTTGGGTGTGAAGTATATCCGGTGCCGCGTGCCGATAGCCGAAGAGATCTCCGGAACCAGAAACCTCATTATCAAATATCTGACCGAAAACGAAAGGAAGGTTTCCCAGGAGTACGACTTGGTCGTCCTCTCCGTAGGCATGCAGCCTCCCAAAGAGTTCAAGGCGATCGCCGAACGATTCGGCGTGAGTCTCAACTCGTTCGGCTTCTGCGGGACGTCTTCGTTCCGACCCGCTGAATCCACCCGGGAGGGCATCTATGTGGCCGGGCCGTTTGCAGAGCCGAAGGACATCCCGGAAACTGTCATGCAGGCCTCCGCGGCGGCGGCGCAAGCGCTGTGCCTGCTGAAGGACGCCAGGGGAACACTGATTACACCCCAGGCATACCCACCCGAGAGAGAGGTGAGCGCGGAGGAACCTCGCATCGGCGTGTTTGTTTGCCACTGCGGGACGAACATCGCTGGCGTGGTCAACGTCCCCGCTGTGGTGGAGTATGCGAAGGCGCTGCCCAACGTAGTCTATGCGGAGAACAATCTCTATACCTGCTCCAACGACACCCAGGAACGAATCAAGGAGAAGATCAACGAGCACCACCTGAATCGCGTAGTGGTAGCCTCGTGCACGCCCAGGACCCACGAGCCCCTATTCAGGAACACTCTTCGCGAAGTAGGACTCAATTCGTACCTGTTCGAGATGGCGAATATCCGCGATCAGTGTTCCTGGGTCCACATGCACGAGCCGGAGAGGGCCACGGAGAAATCCAAAGACCTCGTCAGGGTAGCGGTGGCCAAGGCGCGGCTGCTCAAGCCGCTCCAAAAGCGCTCGGTCACGATTAAGAAATCCGCACTGGTCATCGGCGGCGGGCTTTCCGGCATGACCGCTGCCCTGGCCTTAGCCGATCGGGGATTTGATGTCTACCTTACGGAAAAAGAGGATGAGCTCGGCGGGAACCTCAGGCACATCCACTACCTGCTCAACGGCGAGAAACCGCAGGATGAGTTGAGTCGCCTGAAAGAGCGCATCCGGCAAAACGGCAGGATCCATGTGTTGACAGGGGCGGCTATCGAGGAGGCGGAGGGCACCATCGGCGACTTCCGTACCAAGATTTCAGTACGGGGCGGAACCGGCGAGATCACGCACGGCGTCGTTATCGTTGCCACCGGCGCCAAGGAGTATCGGCCGAAAGAGTATCTGTACGGGCAAGACAACAGAGTCATTACGCAGCGAAAGCTCGAGGAACGCTTGGCCGCGGGAGCCGCGTTCCTAGCGGCGGAAGACAAGCACCTGCTGAAGTCTGTTGTGATGATCCAGTGCGTGGGCTCGCGGGACAGCGAGCGCCCTTATTGTTCGCGGGTATGCTGTGCGGAAGCAATAAAGAATGCCCTGAAGATCAAAGCACTCTCCCCTCAAACGCAAGTGTACGTTCTCTATCGGGACATCAGGACTTACGGTTTCAGGGAAAGCTACTACACACAGGCACGCCAGCAAGGCGTGGTGTTTGTCCGGTACGAGGAGGAACGCAAACCGGAAGTGTCACGAAACGGCCACGGGCTCGAGGTGTCCGTCTTCGACGAGACTCTAGCGATGCGGGTGAGGATCCCCGCAGACCTGGTGGTCCTGTCCGCGGGCATTCAGCCGCACGAAGACAACAAGCAGATTGCGCAGTTTCTCAAGATCCCTTTGAACAACGAGGGGTTCTTTCTCGAAGCCCACATGAAACTGCGCCCAGTAGATTTCATGACCGACGGGGTCTTTCTCTGTGGCCTGGCCCATTCTCCCAAAACCATCGAGGAGTCGATCCTTCAGGCTCAGGCAGCAGCGGCAAGGGCGGCAACGATCCTCGCCCGGGACAGCATCGAGTTGGAAGCCAACATCTCACAGGTGATCGACGAAAGCTGCGACGGGTGCGCCTACTGCGTGGGCACCTGTCCCTTCAAGGCGATCACCCTGCTCGAGTACATGTGGCAGGGGTCGGTGAAGAAAGTCGTGGAGGCCAACGAAAGCATCTGCAAGGGCTGCGGATGCTGTCAGGCCACTTGTCCGAAGAACGGCATTCTCATCCAGGGATTTACCCTGGATCAGATCAGGGCGCAAATCAATGCTGCCCTTGGGATTGCGTGATGGAAGACACCTTTCAACCTTTGATTATCGCGCTTTGCTGCAACTGGTGCTCGTATGCGGGCGCGGACCTGGCCGGTGTCTCCAGGATTCAGTATCCCCCGAGCAT
>CAYZAF010000070.1:0-2926 GCA_964476435.1 uncultured Syntrophaceae bacterium | reverse complement strand
GCTATCCCTCGGAATCAGGCGCGTGGACTGAGGTGAAGCCCCTCGCCGTACCGGCTCCAGGCTTACACACCATTTCCGTCACGCTCGTCTTTCCGTGAACGGGTGCCGAGAGCGCTCTCAAGCGATGCGAATCGGGAAGGGACAGCCTTCCGCGGACGGAGATCCTGTCTCTTCCATACTTGCATAAACATTGGGAGGAGGGCGTGTTACCCGTTGGCGACTTCGTGCAATGCGACCCGCGGAAGTAGAATGCCCCTCACCCGCGGGTGCGTGAGCCTTCTCCTGGTCGGAGCGACAAGCTTTTCTCAGAGCGAGGCCTGTCACGAGGAGGTAACGGGCAACATGCCCGTAAAGCATAGCGCTAGAGCGACATGACACGTGTGACGTGACACTAGAGCGTTTTGTAGAATTCGTTCCGGATTGAGCCCCTGTGCCGTGGCCCCACCGTTTCCTTCGCTTAGGCTCGCTGCTTTCGTCGCTCCATCCCCGGCGCCTCGATATCGTCATGATTTAGAATTGGAAGAAGGGGAGGGGGCCTATCCTTCCACCTTCAGGCCGTCCACCATGAGGCGCGCCAGGCTCTTCGCGAAAGCCGCCGGGTCCTTGGGCCGCGATCCCTCTAAGAGGAGGGCCTGGTCGTAGAGGAGGCCGATGTACTCTTGGAGGACCGGGCTCTTCTTATCCTTTTCGAAGAGGCTGTTCATGGCCGCGAAGAGCGGATGGTCGGGGTTGATCTCCAGGATCCTCTTGTTCTCTGGCACGGTCTGGCCCATGGCCTTGAGGATCTTCTCCATCTGCGGATTGAGATCGCCCTCGTCCGCGACGAGGAGGCAAGCCGAATCCTTGAGTCTTCCCGAAAGGCGCACGTCCTTCACTTGGTCCACGAGCTGCTCCTTGATGAGGTCTATCAGTTTCTGGTACTTCTTCCGCGACTTTGCCTTTTCCTCTTTCTTAGACTTGTCCAGATCCACGTCCCCCGCCACAATGGACCTGACGTGCTTCCCTTTGTAAGTAAAGCCGCTCATAACGAGGTCGTCCACCTCGTCGAGCATGATGAGAACCTCGTAATCCTGCGAGCGGAAGGCCTCCAGATAGGGTGACTTGACTGCCTCGTCCCAGTTCGTTGCCGGCATGTAGTAGATGTGCTCCTGGCCTTCCTTCATGTCGTTGACGTACGCCTCGAGGGTCCTGAACTGATCTTTTTCCGCCTTGGTAGACGCAAAGAGGAGGAGGTCGGCGATGAGATCTCTCCTCGGGAAGTCATAGTAGAGCCCCTCTTTCAGGATGCTGCCGAACTGACGGTAGAACGTCAGGTACTTCTCGTACTCTTCCTTCTTGAGATCGCCCAGTACGTCGAGCACCTTCCTGACGATGTTGTTCTTGATGATCTCCACCTGCCTGTTGTTCTGAAGGATCTCCCGGGAGATATTGAGGGGGAGATCGGACGAATCGACTACCCCTTTGACGAACCTGAGGTAGGGGGGAAGCAGCTCTTCGCAGTGCTCCATGATCTGGACACGCTTCACGTAGAGCATGGGCCCGATCTTGTAATCTTTGTAGAAGATATTGAAAGGCAGCCTCGAGGGCACGTAGAGGAGGGCGGTGAACTCGGATGTGCCTTCGGCCTTGTAGTGGATGACTTTGAGCGGCTCTTCCACATCATGGGAGATGTGTTTGTAGAACTGGTGGTACTCCTCGTCAGTGATCTCCGCCTTCTCCCTCAGCCAGAGAGCTTTGCGCGAATTGAGCGTCTCGTCTTCCCTGATCTTTACGGTCTTCGACTTGTCGAGGGCGCTCGGCTGCTCCTTCTCCACCTCCATGACGATGGGGTGCTCGATAAAGTCCGAATAGCGCCTCACCACATCCCGGATTTCCCACTCGTCCAGGTATTGGGCATCATCGTCCCGCAGGGTGAGGATCACGTCCGTGCCTTTTCCCCTCTTCTCGATATCCTCGACGACAAAGGAGCCGTCGCCCGTGGACTCCCACTTGACGCCCTCCAGGCTTGGGAAGCCCGCCTTTCGCGAAAGGACCGTTATCTTGTCCGCCACCATGAAGGATGAGTAGAAGCCCACCCCGAACTGGCCTATCAATTCGGGATTGTCCTTGAGGTCCTTGCTCTGGAGCGCCTGGAGGAATTCCTTTGTTCCCGAGCGCGCGATCGTCCCGAGGGCCTCGATGGCCTCCTCTTTTGTCATGCCTATACCGTTATCGCTCACCAAGAGGGTCTTCTTCTCTTTGTCGGGCCTGATCCTGATGATCCACTCTGTGTCGCCTTCGTTGATGTCAGCGTTCGTGAGGGACTCGTAGCGCACCCTGTCTATGGCGTCAGAGGCGTTCGAGATCAGCTCCCGCAAGAATACTTCCTTGTGGGAATAGAGGGAGTGGATCATGAGATCGAGGAGCTGCTTGATCTCCGTCTTGAATTCGCGCTTCTCTATGGCCATCGATATTTCCTCCTGCCCGTCAGGCCCCTAAAGGGCTGTCAACTCCAGAAAAGCCTGCACAGGACAGGCTTTTTTTTACGATAGTAATATAACGGGCAATCGGGAGACTGGCAAGAGAGCGCACCTGTCCTCTCAAAGCGAAGGGACACGTGGTGATACCGCCCTGTTCCGTGAAAATGTGCTACCCATTGTTTCTCCGAAACCCCAAGACCACCGTCCGCTTTCGAAGGCTATTCCTTCCGATTCGCCGCGCCTCCGGTGCTGACCCGTCTACACGGAAGACTCGCTCACGCACCGATTGCGAAGCCACCCGCGGCCTCTAAGTGTAGTCTGCCGCGGGTTTCTGCCCTTTCGTTCTGCTATGTGGTGCTCCGCAAACAGGAACGCCCTACCATAGGGATTTGCCTCGGTATCAGGCGCGTGGATTAGGGAGAAGCCCCGCACAAGGAAGGTGCGGGGAGATCGGAAGAGCGTCGTGT
>CAYZAF010000069.1:0-13210 GCA_964476435.1 uncultured Syntrophaceae bacterium | reverse complement strand
AGCCCGACCGGTTCTGGCAGATCATCGAGAAGTTCAAGGTCAGCATCTTCTATACGGCGCCGACTGCGATCAGGGCCATAGCCAGGGAGGGGGAGCAGTGGCCGGCCAAACGGGACCTCTCTTCCCTGAGGCTTCTCGGCTCAGTGGGGGAGCCCATCAACCCCGAGGCGTGGATGTGGTACCACAAGAACATCGGGAGGGAGAAATGCCCGATCGTCGATACGTGGTGGCAGACAGAGACCGGCGGCGTACTCATCACGCCCCTTCCCGGAGCCTGGCCTACCAAACCCGGGGCTGCGACGCTCCCCTTCTTCGGCGTTGACGCCGTGGTCCTGAGGCCGAGAAGCTCTGGTGCGGAGCGTGCGGTCGAGGCAGGCACGAACGAGGGTGGGGAGCTCTGCATCAGAAAATCATGGCCGGGCATGATGCGAGGCGTATACAACGATCCGGAGCGGTTCTACAGTACCTATTTCATCCAGCAGCCGGGCTTCTACTTTTCCGGAGACGGTGCACGGCGTGACGAGGACGGATACTTCTGGCTCCTCGGCCGCGTCGACGACGTGGTCAATGTCTCGGGCCATAGACTCGGGACCGCTGAGGTAGAGAGCGCTCTCGTCTCCCACCCTGCAGTGGCCGAGGCTGCGGTAGTCGGTTTTCCCCACGACGTGAAAGGCGAAGACCTGTATGCTTACGTGATCCTCAAGGTGGGTCAGACAGCAAGTGACGACCTGAAGAAACAGCTAGTGGCGCATGTAAGAAAAGAGATCGGCCCCATCGCCTCGCCGGGAAAACTCCAATTCGTGCCTGGCCTCCCCAAGACGAGATCAGGCAAGATCATGAGAAGGATATTGAGGAAGGTCGCCTCCGGCGAGATTGACCAGCTGGGCGATACGACGACGCTCGCAGATCCTTCCGTTGTGGAGGAGATCGTAAGGAATAGACTCTAGCGATCATAAGGTGTATCAACCGAAGAGAGGGGCATGCGAAAGAACGCATGCCCCTCTTTCTTGGATCGCCCCAAGGCAGCAGCGCGCAACCCCCTCGTCCTCCATGTTTTGGGATGGGTTGGGGATCGAAATGTGCCTGTCCTTAGAGGCCTCACTGGCGGCTCTTGACCCGGCCGGGGCAGAGACCCTATACTAGGTCGCCCTCTTTTAGGGCTTGAAAGGAAAGAAATCCATGAAGATCGTAGTACTCTTCGGGAGTCCGCGGAAAGACGGCAATACCCGACAATTGGCCGACGCTTTTATCGATGGGGCAAGAAAAGACCGGAATGAGGTGAGAGTCCTCTATTTGAACGACATGAACATCAGGCCCTGCCAGGGCTGCCTCTCCTGCGCTGAAAGGGGGGTCTGCCGGATCAACGACGACATGAGGGACATATGCAAGTACATCATGGAATCGGACGTGGTGGCCTACGCCACCCCCCTGTACTGGTCCGGCCCGTCGGCGCAGTTGAAGCTGGTCATCGACCGCTCCATTGCCTTTCTTGACGAGGCCCTCAATTCCCGCGTGAAGGGAAAGAGGGCCGTTTCCCTCATAAGCTGTGCCGATGACGATGTTGACGCGTGTGCACCGGCCCGGGAAGTCTTCAAGAGGATCTTCGAAGGGCTGGGAATGGAATATGCGGGAAGCATCGAGGCGACCGGATGCGAAGAGAAAGGAAGCGTGCCGAAAGAGATCCTCAATGGAGCGAGAAACATGGCGCGCTCCCTTTCTTCGAAAAGGGGCGCTCAACGCGCGCGCACTCCGTGAGACATGAATGCATCCGGCGCATATCCGGGCCAATCGAAAGCAAAGTGAGCGAACGTGCCCGTGTGGATTCCGAGAAAGAGACCCTGGGACCCGCGCCTTCCCGCCGCTCCATCAGAGAAACGCGTTGGAAGGTTCACTCTCTTCTGCTACGCGCCCCTTATTGACCCTGCCTCCTTCCTGGAGGCCCTTGGGAATGCTCCGGTAATCGAAGGGAAGGGAAGGGGGGGCATTAAGATCGTCGAAGCAGGGGGAATGAAGCTCGTGGCACGCAAGTACGTGCACGGCGGCCTTTTCAGGAGCCTCACTCGCGACGTCTTCGTCGGAAAGGGGCGGGCTGTCTCCGAGGCAGAGATCATGGCCTTTCTCCGGGGAAAAGGCGTTCCCGTGGTGCAACCCTTCTGCGCGGTGGTAGAGCGGCGCCCGGTATTTAAGCGAATGCACCTGGTCACCATCCTTGAGGAGGACACCGTCAGCCTCCTCGAGTATCTCCGCGGATCCACGGAAAAGCAAAGGATGAGGGTCGCGAGGAAGCTGGCGCAGCTTCTCTGGCTCCTTCAGCAGGCGGGCGTTTTTCATCCGGACCTCCATCTCGGGAATGTGCTCGTAACGCCGGACAAAGCCCTCGTCTTTCTCGATTTCGACAGGGCCCGGAGAAAGACGGTAAAGGGCGGCGACATGAAAGCGATGTTCTCGAGACTCGGACGCTTCGTAAACAAGATGGAGCGAAAGGGCAGCTTATCCATCGGCAGCAGGGAAAAGGCCTTTTTTCTGCGCGCCTATGCGCGCTTTTCAGGGACGGACCTGACCCACGAGATGGAAGCCTGGCAGAGTTGGTCGACCATCTTTCACCGCATGGGATGGCTGGTGGAATCTCTCCTCTTCGGACGGGGCTGATGAAGGCTGGCTCCGTCCGAGAAGGCCCGTGAGTTTATCGTTTTCTGAAGAGCAGCCTGATGGGCGTGCCCCTGAAGCCATATTTCTCCCTCAAGGCCTTCTCCAGGTACCTTTTGTAGTGCTCGGGCACGCGGTCAGGATAGTTGAGGAAGAGGATGAACGTAGGAGGCACGGCCTTGAGCTGGCTCGCGTAGAATATCTTCACGTGCCTGCCCTCCACTACGGGAGGGGACACCCGCGCGGTGAACTCCTCAAAAGCCCTGTTGAGCTTCGGCGTCGGTATCTTTTTCGTCGCCTGCCTGTAAATGGCTGTGTCGATGGCCAGCACCTCTTCGACGCCTTCTCCGGAAAGGGCCGAGGTGAAGATCACGGGGGCGAAGTCCGCATGGGGCAGGCGCTGCCTCACTACTGTTCTGTACTCGTCGGCACCTCGCCTCGCATCCATAAGGTCCCACTTGTTCACGACGATGCCTATACCCTTTCCCGCAGACACCACGAGGTGGGCGATTGTCGCATCCTGATGGCCGACCCCTTCCGTGCCGTCGACGACCAGGTTGACCACATCGGCCCTTTCAATGCTCCGCAGCGCGCTCGCCACCGAATACTCCTCCACTTTCAGGGAGATGCGGCTTTTTTTTCTTAGGCCGGCCGTGTCGATGATGGTGAAGGTCTTGCCCCCGTAACAGACAATCGAGTCGATCGCATCCCTTGTGGTCCCCGGTACGTCGCTCACGATCATGCGGTCTGAGCCGAGGAGCCTATTCACGATAGACGACTTACCCGTATTCGGCCTGCCCGCGATGGCGATCTTTATCCCCTCGCCCCGTTCCTCCTTCGGCCCAGCTTCCGCCAGATGCGCAATGTCTTCGAGCAGGTCCCCCACGCCGAGGCCGTGAGCCGCGCTGACAGGGTAGATCCTGTCCGTGCCCAGGGCATAGAAGTCTGCCATCTCCCCTTCCCTTCTTTGAGAGTCTACCTTGTTGACGACAGGGAAGACTGGTCTTCCGCACCGCCGAAGGATCGCCCATATCTCCCGGTCCTCGGGGAGAAGCCCGTCCCTCGCGTCGAGGAGGAATATCACCATCGACGATTCTTCCACAGCCGCGTATATGTGTTTTTTGACCAGGGAGGCGATCTTCTCTTCCCCTTCCGGCTCGAATCCGCCCGTGTCGACGAGGACGAATGACTTTCCCCCGAATTCGAACTCGCCGTAGTTTCGGTCTCTCGTCACCCCCGGCGTGTCTTCCGTGATCGCCTTCCTGGAGCCTATGATGCGGTTGAACAACGTGGACTTGCCTACATTTGGCCTCCCCACTATGCTGACGATGGGCCTCATGCTTCCCGCCGGTCAGGGGCATACGGGAATACCATGCTCAAGGCGCCCTGGTAGAGATCCACGGTGAGGTGGCCGAGCGAGAGAAGGACGAGCTTCTTGAGGCTAAACCGTCTCATCTCTGATGATGTCCCTCAGCTGCAGGAGCATCCTGCAGGTGGCACCCCAGATCCTCTCACCCTCGTAGTAGATTGCCGGAGCCTGGACCGTCCCTCCCCCAAACTCGGTCGTCTCGATCTGCAGCTCGCTTTTCGTCAGGAAGGGCAGGGGCAGGTATATGAGGTAGGCTACCTCCCGCGGGTTGAGCGTGAACGCATAGGGGTAGGGTATGATGCCCACGTAGGGGGTGATCACGAAGCCAGTGAATGTGTTCATATCGTCGAGACGCCCCACGATCTCCACGTCCTCGGGCCTCACGCCGATTTCTTCCGAGCACTCCCGAACCGCCGTCGTCAAGGTGTCTTCGTCGTCCTCCTCGTACACGCCCCCGGGGAAGGAGACCTCGCCCTTGTGATACTTCACCGTATTCGTCCTCCTCGTGAGGAGGATATGGGGACCGGCGCTCGTCTCGATCACCGGTATGAGCACCGAGGCGCATACCCTCCTGTCGCGATGCGGCTGAAGAGAAGGCCGAAAGGCGGATAATCTGCGTCTGAGGAGGTTGACCATGGCCTTAGATTGTAGCAGGTTGGGCGGGCCTATTGCAATTGCGGGGCGCGGATCGCTTGCCGGCCATCCCTTCGATCCCGTTGAAAACCGGTCCCCTTTCTGGTAAGGTATGGGTAACAGGAAAGGCCTCTCTCAAGTCGACCAAAGGCATATGACCAACTTTTTCGACATCACCCTGCGAGAGCTCGGAGACATGCTCGAGAAGCGGGGCGTCAAACGATACCGGGCCCACCAGATATACAGGTGGGTTTACCAGGCGGGTGTGTCTGATTTCGATAGGATGACCAATCTGCCGAAGGCCCTGAAGGTCTTGCTGAAGAACATGTTCCACTTCGGATTGCCCCGCATCGAGGAGACCGTTCCCTCGAAGGACGGCTCCGTCAAGTTTCTCCTTGCCGCAGAGCACGGTCACGCAGTTGAGAGCGTGTTGATGCCTGAGAATGGAAGAAGCACGTTGTGCCTGTCCACCCAGGTCGGGTGCAAGATGTCATGCGCCTTTTGCGTCACCGGCAAGGTAGGCTTCATAAGGGACCTTGCTGCCTCCGAGATCGTAGGCCAGGTGATGGCGGTGAGACCGCACATGGGCGAAAGCCAGCTTACGAACATCGTCCTCATGGGCATGGGTGAGCCTTGCGACAACATCGATAACGTGACCAGGGCCATCGACATCATGGAGGAGCCCTTCGGCCTCAAGATCTCGCACCGACGTCTCACCGTCTCCACGGTCGGCCTCATTGACGGCCTGCGCCTTATCGACCCGAAAAAGGCACAGCTCGCCATCTCCCTCAACGCGGCGACAGGCCCGGTCCGGACGAGACTCATGCCGATCAACAGGGTCTATCCGCTCCACGAGGTGATTGCCTATGTGAAGGGCCTCGGTAACATGGGAAGGACAAGGGTGACCTTTGAATACGTGATGATCAGGGAGGTGAATGATTCGCTCGAAGACGCAAGGCTCCTCGCCGAACTCCTGAAAGGGGTGAAATGCAAGGTGAATCTCATACCGTACAATGAGTCGCCGTTTGCGGATTTCAAGAGCCCGAACGGAGAATCAATCAAGCAGTTTCAATCCTATCTCGTCAACAGGCGTTTTACTGCTATAGTGCGTGATTCCCGCGCCATCGATGTCGGGGGAGGGTGCGGCCAATTGGGTATGCGATACCTCCAGGGTCGACAGCGATGAGCCTTTTGCCCGTGAGCCGAAAGTCTTTTTTTACCGGCGTGGAGCGTCCCGACGGCCTAGGGTTGCAGATGCACTTTCGCCGGGGCCTGGTCTACACGGACATCGTCGTAGCGAGGGCTTTCGAGGGGTACGAAAACACCGTTCACGGCGGAATGATTTTCGGCATCCTCGACACGATCATGTGGTACGCCATTATCATGGCGACGAAGAAGATCTGCATGACGAGAAAGACTGACATGGACTTCTTCAAGCCAATGAAGTGCAATACCCAGTACAGGGGAGAGGGGAAGCTTCTCCGCGTCGAGGGGCGGGACGTGTGGGCCACCGCCTGGATCGACGATGCGGAAAAGGAGCGCTGCGCGCAGGTGACAGCCCTTTTCAGGGAGCCGAAGAGGCTCGATCGTGAGAGGTTGCTGAGCAGGCTCGACTTTACGGGCGTCTCCCCCGAGATAAGGGAGCTCTTCTTGCTGGGGACGCGTTAGGTAACTGGGCCCAATTGTTCTATCCCTCGGTCTGGCTGAGGGAGGGAAAGCTCTCCTCCGTGCGATCGGTCTTTCGCACCATCATCTCAATATGCTCCACGAGCTTTTCAATGCCGACCCCAGTGACACAGGAGACTGAGATCGCGCCGAAGCGGTTGTCCATCGCACGGGCAAATCCCTGATCGACGCGATCCACCTTGTTGAAAACGAGGAGCCTCTTTTTGTCCGAGAGCCCGAGCTTCTCGATCATGCGGTTCACTGTTTCGATCCTCTCCTCGAAGTCGGGCGAGCTGAGGTCGACCAGGTGGAGGAGAAGCGTGGCATCTTTCAGCTCCTCCAGCGTGGCCACAAACGCCCGGAGGAGCACCTCGGGAAGGTCCTCGATGAAACCGACCGTGTCGGTGAGAACGATCTCTTTGCGGCTCGGGTACTTGATGAGCCTTGTCGTGGGCGCAAGGGTGCTGAAAAACCTCTCTTGGACCTCCACCGCGCTCTTCGTCAGCAAGTTGAGCAAGGTAGACTTGCCCGAGTTCGTGTATCCGACGATGGAGACGATCGGGATGCCAGTGCCTCGTCGCTTCTCTCTCTTCCTCTCTCTGACCTTCCCTACTTCTTCGAGCTTCTTTTCGAGGAAGGCGATCTTTTCTCTGGTCCTCCTCCTGTTTACCTCGAGCTTGGTCTCCCCGGGCCCTCTGCCTCCTATCCCTCCTGTCAGGCGCGAAAGAGCGGTCTCCTTCTCCGCGAGGCGGGGCAGGATATAGCGGAGCTGCGCTAACTCGACCTGGATCTTCGCCTCGCTCGTCTTCGCCCTTTCCGCGAAGATGTCGAGGATCAACTGGTTTCGATCGATTACCTTGAGCTCGGCAAGGGACGATATGCTGTTGAGCTGGCTCGGGGTCAGTTCCTCGTCAAAAACGAGCATGCCGGCCCCGATCTGCGTGGATCTCATGGCGATCTCTTCGATCTTCCCTTTTCCGACCAGGAACTTGGCGTGCAACTCCTTCGGCCGCTGCACGATCACGTCGAGTACGGCGAGGCCCGCAGAATAAGCGAGATCCTTCAGCTCCGCGATCCTCTCCTCGACGCTCTTCGCTTTTCCCGGAAGCACGACGATAATGAGCACGCACTCTTCCCGGCCTTCCGGCTTTGTCATGTAGTAGGCGCCCCTCTCTCTGACGAATTCCGTCTCCAGGGCGGTCACGAATTCCGTGAAATTGAGGCTGACCTCGCTTATGGGCATGGGGCCGATGAAATCCCACACCCGGCCTTTCTTGTTCGCAGGTACCAGGTAACCGAGGTGAATGAGCGGGATCGGCTCGCCCTGTTTTTCCAGGACGCATGCCACGAGGTCGAGTTGCAGAAGGGCGAGGTCAGTCATGTCTTCCTTCGATAGCAGCTCACCTTTGAGATGGGTGTGGATGAACCTCAGGCCGCGGAAACGGGCGCGGCCCACCCGCTCCGAAGAAAGGGCGGGTATGTGGATGCGCTCCCTGTCGCCCACGATCACGTACTCGACGACGCCTCTTCTGTTGATTAAGAGGCCAATCTGCCGGGAAATCTCTCTCGAGATCTCCATCATGTTCCTTGCCCTGTCAAAGGAAACGACTGTGTCCGCTTCGACTTTCCTACGATACAGATTGAGAAGCCTTCTTTTTTGGATTTGATTGAGGCCCTGAGTGTTTCCGTATAGTTCTATGGCAGCCTCCTTAAGCGTCTCGCAGCGGTCAGGCCCAATATGCTTCCATAGTATAATACACCTTTCGGATCGATCTCCCCTCAAATTGACTTTTTCCCTCCTATGGGATAGCATGTGTTATTTACAGGTCCAGGTTTCAGAACCGACGCCGGCTTCTTCCGCCGACTGGGGAGAACGGCATAGGGATCGGGCGAACCTTCAAGCGAAGCGGAGGGGGGAAGATGTCCTACGTAAATAAGGTTATCCTTATCGGGAGGCTCGGTGCTGACCCGGAGATGCGCTATACGGCGGATGGAACACCGGTTGCGACTTTCAGGATCGCCACGACTGAAACGAGGAAGAACAAGGATGGTTCGAAAATCGACCAGACGGAGTGGCATCGGATAGTCGCCTGGAGGAAGCTCGGCGAGATATCCGGCGAGTATTTGAAGAAGGGCAGGCTCGTCTACGTAGAGGGGCGGATCCAAAGCCGGGAATACGAAGGCCGGGATGGGGTCAAGAGAAAAACCTTCGAGATAGTGGCGACGAACATGAAGATGCTGGGCGGAAGCGGCGCCTCCTCTCCTGACGAAAGGAGAAGCTACGGGCCAGCCGCCGAACACGTCGATGATGACTTCGTGCACGAGCCGGCGGACGAGGATGACGTTCCGCTCTAACGAAAAGCTCCCGAAACATGCCGAAGGGCGAAAGGAAAAGCTGCTGCGTCGGAAAGAGAAACCGCTCTTTCTGACGCCATGCCTGCCAAGCAGGGGCGAAAGAGAGGGGTCAAGGCTTGGACGCGTTTGAAGGGGTAATAGGGCTCGAAGTTCACGCGCATCTCCTGACGAAAAGCAAGATCTTCTGCGGAAGCTCCGCGGAATTCGGCTCAGAGCCAAACAGCCACACGTGCCCGGTCTGCATGGGCCTTCCGGGGGCCTTGCCCGTGCTCAACAAGAGGGTGGTTGATTTTGCCATCAGGGCAGGACTGTCGACAAACTGCAAAATCAACCGCAAGAGCATCTTCGCACGGAAGAACTACTACTATCCGGACCTCCCGAAAGGATACCAGATCTCCCAATACGAGGAGCCCATCTGTACGGACGGCTATCTCGACATCTTCGCGAACAACGAAAAAAAGCGCATCAGGATCAAGAGAATCCACATGGAGGAGGATGCGGGAAAGCTCGTCCATGAGGCCACTATCGAGACGAGCACTTACAGCCTCGTCGATTTCAACCGGTCGAGCGTACCCCTCCTCGAGATAGTGAGCGAGCCGGACCTGGCGACCCCCCAGGAAGCGGTCGCCTATCTCAAGATGCTGAGGGATGTGCTCATCTACCTCGAGATCTGCGACGGGAACATGGAGGAAGGGAGTTTTCGCTGCGACGCCAACGTGTCGGTCCGGCGCAAAGGCGACGAGAAGCTCGGCACTCGGGCAGAGCTGAAGAATCTCAATTCCTTCCGGGCCATAGAGAGGGCCCTGGAGTACGAAATCGAGAGGCAGGGTCGTCTCGTGGCTGAAGGCGGCGAGGTCGTCCAGGAAACGAGGCTTTTCAATGTGGACGACGGCATTACCTACTCCATGAGGGGCAAGGAAGAGGCCCATGATTACCGGTATTTCCCTGAGCCTGACCTCGTTCCCCTTATCGTTGACGAGGCATGGGAGGACGAGGTGAGAAAGGGGCTGCCCGAGCTGCCGGCTCAGAAGATGGAGCGCTTCATGGGAGAGTACGGCCTCCCCCGCTATGACGTGGAGATCCTCACGGGCGAAAAGGCGCTTGCCGACTATTTCGAAGAGACGGTCAAGCTCTTCCCGGAGGCGAAGACGGTGAGCAATTGGATCATGAGCGAGCTTTTGCGAGAGCTTAAAGGGGGCAACGTATCCCCTGCGGAATCCCCCCTTCGTCCTGCCCATCTGGCGGAGCTTTTGACGTTGATCAAGGACGGCGTGATCAGCGGAAAGATAGGGAAGGAGATATTCCCCGAGGTGTATCGCCGGGCCGCCTCGCCGAAGAGATTCGTTGAGGAAAAGAAGCTCGCTCAGATCAGCGACGCCGGTGCGCTCGCTGCCGCGATCGAAAGCGTGATCGCCCGCTTTCCAAAAGAGGTCGCCGAATACAGGGGCGGGAAAGAGAAGCTTATCGGCTTTTTCGTGGGGCAGGTCATGAAAGAGACAAAGGGTAAGGCGAACCCGGGGCTCCTCAACGAGCTTCTTTCCGAAAGACTCAAAAACTCATGAACGATCATATCTACTGGAAGGAAGGCGCCCTCTACGTCCTTGATCAAAGGCAGCTGCCCTTCAAGGAGACTTTCCTGAAGTGCGCGACCCTGAGGGACGTGACAAGGGCCATCAAGGACATGGCAATCAGGGGCGCCCCCCTCATAGGCATTGTTGCGGCGTACGGCATGGTCATCGGCATCTCTGAGGCCATGAGAACGCACAACGGCCTCAAGGATGGAGACGCCGAGAAGGTCTGCCGGAAGCTGAAAGAGACGAGACCTACCGCGGTCAACCTGTTCTGGGCTCTCCGCAAGATGCATGACGCCTACGAAGGGCTGAAAGGCCAAAGCGGCCTTCTCGATGGCATGCTGCATGCGGCAATCGACATCCACACGGAAGACAAGGAGAATAACCGGAGGCTCTCGCGGTACGGCAGCGAGCTGCTTGACAGCGGCGACACGATCCTCACTTATTGCAATGCTGGCAGCCTGGCTACAGGAGGATATGGCACTGCTCTCGGCGTCATAAGGGCCGCCTTTGAGGCCGGCAAGGACATCCGGGTCATCGCGTGCGAGACGAGGCCCTACTTCCAGGGCGCCCGCCTTACGGCATGGGAGCTTAAGGAGTTGGGGATAGAGGTCATCCTCGTGCCTGATAACCACGCAGGACTCCTCATGGAGCAGGGCATGATCGACAGGGTCATTGTCGGAGCTGACCGGATCGCCCGAAACGGCGACGTGGCAAACAAGATAGGCACGTACATGGTGGCCCTTGCCGCTTCCGACAACCGCGTCCCCTTCTACGTGGCCGCACCCCTCTCCTCTTTCGACCGGGACATCAAAAGCGGAGAAGAGGTCAACATCGAAGAGCGGGGGGGCAGGGAAGTGAAGTACGTGCACGGCCGACTCATCGCCCCGAAGGAGATACACGCGCGATACTATGGCTTCGACATTACGCCCGCCCGGCTCATCACGTACATTATCACGGAGAACGGCATCATCGAGCGGCCCTTCGGGAAGTACATCAAAATGCTCTTCCCCGGCACGAGGCATGAACATCGTCACAATCCTCACTGATTTCGGTCTCAAGGACCCCTATGTCGCCATCATGAAAGGGGTCATGCTGTCCATCAATCCCCGCCTTTCCATCGTGGATGTCAGCCACGCCGTGGAAGCCCAGGACGTCCGGGAGGCCTGCTTCATGATCGAAGAGTATTACCAATACTTCAGCCCTGGCACTGTCCATCTGTGCGTGGTGGACCCTACGGTCGGCAGTAGCCGGAAGGCCCTGATCGTGTCACGGGAGGGTCAGCTCTTCGTGGGACCGGATAACGGTATTTTCAGCCTTGTCCTCGACGACCAGACCAGGCTCCATGAGATCACGAACCCCCGTTTTTCCTTGGGTGCCTTGAGCAGCACCTTTCACGGCCGCGATGTCTTTGCCCCGGCAGCGGCCTACCTTTCCCTCGGGCTGCCGCCAGCGGAATTCGGACCTCCCCTAGGAGAGCCCGTGAGGCTGGGCGACCTTTTCCCGTCCTGTGAAGGCGACGTCATGATCGGGAGCATTGTGCGATTCGATTGGTTCGGCAATGCTATTTCCAATATTTCTTCCGGTGCTTTTCGGGATTTTACGGAAAGCGCAGCCTTCCGCATCGAGATGGGCGATCTCTCCTTCACCAGGCTCGAGGAGAGCTACTACAGGGGAGAATACACGTGTGTCGTCAATAGCGCGGGCTATCTGGAGTTCGGCCTTTTCAAGGGCGACCTGGCCCAGGGAAAGACGATCCGAAAGGGGGAAACGGTAAGGATCCGGCGGAACCTTTAATCGTCCGCCCTTCTGTCGTCTGGAACCGGACATCGGGTGCGAATGAGGGGCAATGCCTCACCCCTCCATCAGGGCAAGGGCCTTCTTGAGGCTTGCACTCGCCTCTTCGGCGCGCCTCTCCGCCTCTTCGATGAGACCGGCAACCTTGTCCATGCCGCTCGTCCGCGCGAGGTCGACCCATCTCCTATAGTCTTCTGCGTGGCCCTCGTTATGTTCGATAAGGTGCTTAAGCACAACCGTAAGCCGCTCTTTGTCCTCCATGGCTACCCTCTTTTCGAAATGCCCTGTGCGCTTCGTGGGACGCCGTCCTTTTTCGTGCATTTGGCCGTCAAGCGTGTCCCGTTCAAAGGAAAGACTAGATCGTTTGCCGCCAGCCGAAAGGATCCGGCCTCTCGCCGTACTGGATTCCCGTGATCTCGTCGTAGAGCTTCTGGGAAAAAGCGCCGATCCTGCCCTCGTTTATAGTGATCGACTCAGCCCCGTGGGTGATCCATCCCACCGGCGAGATCACGGCTGCCGTTCCCGTGCCGAAGACCTCCCTCAAGCTGCCGTCTTTCGCGCGGCTGAGCACCTCATCAATGGAGATGCGCCGCTCGGACACAGGGGTACCCCAATGGCGGGCAAGGCTTATCACGGTATCCCTCGTGATGCCCCTGAGGATCGATCCGTCGAGGGGAGGCGTGACAACCTCTCCGTCGATGAGGAACATGATGTTCATGGTGCCCACTTCCTCGATGTACCTGTTCTCTTTCGCGTCGAGCCACAATACCTGGGTAAAACCTCTTTTCTGCGCCTCTTCCGCAGGGAGCAGGGAAGCGGCATAGTTGGCCGGGGTTTTCACCTCGCCCAGACCTCCCTTCGCTGCCCGAATGTATTCGCCGGACGTCATGAGGCTTACCGGATTGAGACCCTCCTCGTAGTAGGCGCCGACCGGCGAGGTGATGATCATGAACAGATAGGTAGCGGATACGTGCACGCCCAGAACGTTGTCGGTCGCGAAGATGAACGGCCGGATATACAGGGACGTGCCCCTCCTGCGCGGCACCCACGGCTCATCGATCGTACAGAGCTGGACCACAGCCTCCATGAACAAAGCCGGATCGACCTGGGGAATGCACAAGCGGACTGCCGACCTGTTGAACCTCTCGCAGTATTTCTCCGGTCGAAAAAGGGC
>CAYZAF010000068.1:0-2396 GCA_964476435.1 uncultured Syntrophaceae bacterium | reverse complement strand
GACATTCCGCTCATTCGTGTGGGTTTTCCCATCTACGACCGGGTAGGCCACCAGTATTTCCCTATAACGGGGTACCGGGGGGCCCTGCGCCTCCTCGAGAAGATACTCAACGCGATACTAGACCGCCAGGACCGGGACGCGCCGGAGGAGAGCTTTGAGCTGGTCATGTAGAGAAAGAACCGCCCATCGGCACGACGAGCGAAGCGAGGGTGAGCGGGGAGGCATCAAGATTTGAAGGGGGACACATGCCGGGACACCCCTCGAAGAGGAGTGTCCCCCAGTGGAATGTCCCCCCAACCGATGCCGGAGGGGGCGCTTAAGCCCCATTAATAGCAAGGAGTCACCCCATGATAGAGATCCTTGACGCGAGAAGACAGCAAGTCCACGAGAAGGGGAAAGAACAAGGAGAGCTCTCCTGCGACAAGGCGAGCGTGGCCGGATCGGTGAGCCAGCGGGCGTGCGTCTTCTGCGGCTCCAGGGTCGTCCTTTATCCGATCGCCGACGCGGTCCACCTCGTCCACGGCCCTGTCGGGTGTGCTGCCTACACGTGGGACATCCGCGGGTCCCTCTCTTCGGGGCCGGAGCTCCACCGCTTAAGCTTCTCCACCGATCTCCAGGAGAAAGAGGTGATATACGGCGGCGAGAAGAAGCTTTACGCGGCCCTCACCGAATTGATCAGTGCCTACCAACCCAAGGCTGCTTTCGTATATGCCACGTGCATCGTCGGCCTTATCGGTGATGACGTACAGGCTGTCTGCGCGAAAGTCCAGAAGGAACAGGGCATTCCGGTCATACCGGTCCACTCGGAGGGTTTCAGGGGAACGAAGAAGGACGGCTACAGATCGGCCTGCGAGGCCCTCTTCCGCCTCATCGGCAGGGATGACGATACACCTGTTTCTAGCCGCTCTATCAACATCCTCGGCGATTTCAACGTAGCGGGCGAGACCTGGCTCATCAAGGAGTACTACCGGCAGATGGGCATAGACGTTGTCTCGTGCATCACCGGAGACGGAAGGGTGGACGAGATAGGCCGCTCGCACCGAGCGGGACTCAATGTGGTTCAGTGCTCCGGATCCATGACGTATCTTGCGAAGATGATGGAAGAAAGCCATGGGATCCCTTATCGGAGGGTCTCCTACTTCGGCATCGAAGATACGGCGGAAGCCCTTTACGCGGTGGCCCGTCTTTTCGATGACCCGGAGATCCTAAAAAGGACAGAAAAATTGGTGAGGGCCGAGGTGACGCGCGTCTACCCCGAAGTGGCAAAATACCGGCGAAACCTCGAGGGGAGACGTGCCGCGATTTACGTAGGCGGGTCGTTCAAGGCATTCTCCCTCGTGAAGGCGCTGCGCCATCTAGGCATAAGAAGCGTGGTTGTCGGCTCGCAGACGGGCAACAGGGAGGACTACGAGTACCTCAAGGAGATCTGCGATGAGGGCACCATCATCGTGGACGATACGAACCCCCTGGAGCTGTCTCGCTTCATCCAGAAGAAAGGGGTCGATCTCCTCATCGGCGGGGTAAAGGAGCGGCCCATAGCGTACAAGATGGGCGTTGCCTTCTGCGATCACAATCACGAGCGCAAGATTGCCCTTGCAGGGTTCGAGGGCATGCTCAATTTCTCCAGGGAAGTCCATGACTCGATCATGAGCCCGGTGTGGGAATTCTCGCCTGCCTGGCAAAGACGGATGGATGTTGCTCTCGAAGCAAGGGGGAAGGTGGAAGATGAAGAGAGCAGAAGCGCACAAACACGGTGAGGACAGGTCGGAGCCCTTTGTCTCAGTGAGGAACGCGTGCAAGCTCTGCGCGCCTCTGGGTGCGAGCGTCGCCTTCAGGGGCGTGGAGGGCTGCATCCCCCTCATTCACGGCTCCCAGGGCTGCTCGACCTACATCCGCCGCTACGTGATCAGCCATTTCAAGGAGCCCATCGACATCGCTTCCTCCAACTTCAGTGAGTCGAGCGCCATATTCGGCGGAGGAGAAAACTTGAAGACGGCCCTCGACAACCTCATCCGCCAGTACGGCCCTGGGGCCATTGGCATTGCCACCACCTGCCTTTCAGAGACCATAGGGGACGATGTCCGCCTCTACCTCGACCAGTACCGGAATTCGAAGGGGCACGAAAGAGTGCCTGCCATCATCCATGCCTCGACTCCGAGCTATCGGGGGACCCACTTCGAGGGGTTTCAGGAGGCCGTCCGGGCGATTGTGGAAGCCCTTGCGGAAGGCGGCGAGAGCAATGGGAGCATCAACCTGATTCCGGGATTTCTCTCTGCGGAGGACCTCAGGCACCTCAAAGAGATACTGACCGCCTTCGGCGCGCCCTTTACCATACTCCCCGACTATTCCGATACCCTCGATGGAGGGACATGGGGGGACTACCAGAAGCTCTCTTC
>CAYZAF010000067.1:0-4372 GCA_964476435.1 uncultured Syntrophaceae bacterium | reverse complement strand
CTCTGGCTGCCCGCATCGAAGATTCTCAGCGAGTATACCTGGTCGCCCAAAAGCTCTATCCTGATCGGGCTCTGGGACGATGGGGGGAAAACATCGACGATGGCGCCCCTCTTTGCAAATTGGCCCTGCTCCCTCACAAGGGGCGCAGACTCGTACCCAGAGGTGGAAAGATAGTCGATGAGCTTTTCCTGAAAGATGGTCTGGCCGAACTCCACCTCGAAAGACTTCTCCGGAAGGAGGGCAGGCGCAGAGAGCGGGTGATCCACGGCAGAGAGGGGGAAAAGACCGATGAAGGCAGGGTCTGTCGCGAGACGGTGGAGGAAGGCGATCCTTCTCGATTCGTCTTCCTTCTCGAAGATCCTATGGCTGTATTCGGGAAAATAGGAGACCTCTTTCTTCGAGTAGAACTCCATCTCCTCTTTGAGGAGCAAGGCCTCGTCTTCGTTGTCGAAGAAGACGATGATCCTCCTGCCCTCAACCTGCGAGAGGAGAAAGGAGACGTAGGGCTCGACCTTCCCCGTCACATATATGAAGCCGCGATCCGGCAGCCGGTGCATACCCGTACCCGTTAAGAAACTAGGGCGGCCCTGGTTGCAGCCGCCCCTTGAAAGCGCGCATTATTATACCAGTTTTCGGGGAGTTTCGCAGTGGCGCCCCATTAATTGAAGTCCGCGTATATCTCCCCCAGGCGCAGGCCTGCGAGGGTCCTTGCCCGGTACGCCTCTTTGAGGTCAGCGACGGTCTTCTGGAATTCCGGCGATCGCATGCCGTTGCCTAGTGCGAGGTATGCCTCGAGGAATGCAGCGAGGTGGTCCGCTGCCTGTATCAGCTCGCCGTCCCTGGGGTTGTACCTGTCCTCGTTGAATTGCCTGCTGATCTCGTCGCTCGTCCTTTCCTCCAGGGCCCCCTCACGGATGATCACGCTCTTGAACTCGATCTCGGTAAAAAGCCGTATCTCCTCGTGCCAGGAAGGCGGTATGAGGCCGAACACTTCCCTCTCCATGCATTCCCTCTCGTACTCTTTGATGAGGCTGTCGAGACCTCCAATCGACTTCTTCACGGGGTGCACGATATCGCGCGTGAGCACCTCCGGAAGGTCGTGGAAGAGACCGGTGAAGTAGTTATTGTAGCACCTCTTCCGGCACGCTCCCATCTCCAGAGAGAACAGAAAGGAGAGGACTGCCACAATGAGCATGTGGCCGAGGACCGATGTCTTGGGGATGCGGTACAGATAGCTCCACCGGAGCTGAAACCTGAGCTGGCCGCACAAATCGATGAAGTTCCTTAAGGCACTGTGGAGGGAGAGCTCCCGGATGCCTCGCAGGTCGTAAAATTCCTCCTGCCTGGCCTCCATGTCGCGCCTTATGTCCTGGATCTCGTACCCTTTTGGGTTTGCCCGCTCTATGATGTCGAATTCCCACTTCGTGGCATAGAAATGGGCCGCATCGAGGACCCTCCTGGCCACGCCCGGCTCCGGACTCTCGAAGTAAGCCCGGAACTCCCGGGTGAATTCCGATCCAAGGGGCGAGATCACCGGCTCGAGCTGCTCGTATACCCACTGGTTCAGCTGGGCGTACCTCCGGGCGTCCTCCTTGATCCTGTGGAGGATCTGCGGCTTCAGGTCCGTCAGCACCGCCCGCTGGAGGAGTTCGAATATGCCCCCTTTGATGACGCACGCCCAGTCGAACCCTGGACCTCCTTCCTCGAACTTGCCGAGGAGATAGGCGATCATCATCTTGTGCGCCTGCTTGTCAAGCTCCCTCAGCTCCACCGGCCTGATCTTGTCGTTCCAGCGCTCCATGTTCGCAGTGTCATGGATCTTGAAAAGGAGCGCTTTCCGGATCACGGCCTCTGCCTCACGATTCTTCCCTCCTCCGGCGCAGATAATGGCGAGTGCCGCTTCAGGTATTCGCAGAAGACGTCCCGCACGTCTTTGCCGTACGCAAGGTGCGTGCCCCTTTTCAAGGGGGAGAACCTGTCCCCCCCTTGGGCGAGAAAGTCGATCGTCGACACACGATAGGTCTTCTCCCGCCGAAGGGGTGCGCCTCCCACAAAGACGCTCTTTATCCTTCCTCCCTCGGGCCCTGCCGGGTCGTATTCGATTCGCACGCCCGATACCTGGAGCATGCCCCTGGCGCCGCGGCCCACGCTCATCTCGAAGAGGTCGAGAAGGTCCGCTCCCTTCAGATCCATGGTCACGATCACATCGTCGAAGGGGAGCACCGTGAATACCTGCTCCATGGTGATCGGCCCTTCCGGGATGTCGTCCCTGAGGCCGCCCGAGTTGTGGATGGCGATCTGGCTGCCCGTCGATTCGCGCATGGCGTCCGTGACAGCATCGCCCATGCTCGACTCCCCTTCGCCGCTCCTGGTGAGAGCGGCCCTGGTTGCGCCAACCACCTGCCGGAACCTGTCTTTCACCTTCTCCCCGTATTGGTTTGCTATGGCTGCCACTATCCTGTCAGAGGGATCGCCCTTGTTTGCTGTAACCAGCCTCAGCTCGTTCTTCTCCGTGGCTTTCAGGATCCTCCCTGTCCTCTCGTCCACAATGAGGTCCAGCACCCCCAGGTAGAGCCCGTTGTGGCCAGCCTGGACAATGATCGTCTTACCGACACGCACGGGATCCATCAATGGCGTATGGCTGTGGCCGCCGACGATCACGTCTATGCCGCGGACAGAGGCGGCGAGCGACCTGTCCGCGTCGATGCCGAGGTGCGTGAGGAGCACGACCATGCCGGCGCCCTTCCGCCTCACCTCTTCGATGAGCCTGGGAGCGACTTTTTCAGGGTCGGAGATGGTATAGCCGTCGAGGTTCTTCGGGTTCGTCATATGGGCCGTATCCGGGGTGAGAAGGCCGATGATCGCCACCTTGACGTTCTTTCGCTTCACAAAGACGTACGGCTTCACGCCTGGAGGCCCTGATCCACCGGCATCGGCCATGTTTGCGCATACGACCGGGAAGGAAGCGGACCGCACGATCTGACCCAGGGCCTCCTGCCCCCAGTCGAACTCGTGATTGCCCAGGGCCATGGCGTCGAACCCGATTTTGTTCATGATATCGATGACAGGCCGGCCCCTGAAGAGGTTGGAGACGGGCGTGCCCTGGAACATGTCTCCCGCGGAAAGGAGCATGGTGCCTTCCGGGTTCTGCGCCCTCTCAGAGGCTATCATGGCTGCCAGATAGGCGGCCCCGCTCACGGGCTGCGCCTGATCTATCGCCTTTTCCACATAGGGGAAGATCCTGCCGTGCACATCGTTTACATGGAGGATGGTGAGGCTGACAGAGGCGCTCGCTGCCCACGCATGAAGGACGATGAGGATGGCTGAAAGGAGGACAAAGAGACGGCGTCTGCCTGACATGGGGTTTCCCCGATTGCTCCCGGTCAGATGTTGTACGCCTCGGCGCCCAGGGTCCTGACCCAGTTCTGCTCGAGCACCCGCTCGGCATCCTCGGTCCTGTCAACGCCGAGGATCACGATGGCGTGGCCGCCCGCCCTGCCGAGGTGCGGATAGAGGTAGTGAACGTTGATGCCTGCCTCCCGCAAAGGCCGCAGGACCGCATTCATGCCCCCCGGGTGATCGGGCGTCTCCACTGCCAGGACATCCGTCTCTTTCGTCCTGAAGCCCCGCCCTTTCAGGATGTTCAGGGCCTTCACGGGATCGTCCACGACAAAGCGGACCGTGCTCAGATCAGAGGTGTCGGCAACGGAGATGGCCCGGATGTTCACCCCCTCCCTGCCGAGGATCTCGCTCACGTTCGACAGGGCTCCCGGCACGTTGTCGAGGATAATGGAAATCTGCGTAATTACCATGGGTCGTCCCTCTTCCCCCTGCCTTGCGCCTAGTCCCTCACGAAATCGAAGCCCCGCTGCAGGGCCCTCCTATTGAGGTCCGTCAGGCGCGATTTGCCCTCTCCCAGGACCTCGCTGAGGTTCTTGAGGAGGAACTCGAAGGAGACGATGTCGCTCACCCTGATGAGGGCCCCCAGCATCACCATATTCGCCACTTTCACGGACCCCAGCTCCTCCGCCAGCTCGCTCGTGGGGATCGCGACCACCTCTATGTCTGTCCTCGCTGTCGAAATATCCACCATGGACGAATTGACACACAAAAGGCCGCCCGCCGGTAAAATGGCCTGGAACCGGACAAAAGAGGGCTGATTCATGGCAACGACGAATTCAGGCTCCGAGGCAACGGGGGATGCTATCTCCTCGTCGGAGACAACCACCGTGCAGTTCGCCGTGCCTCCCCGCACCTCAACGCCGTAGGAAGGCAGATAGGTCACGCACTTGCCTTCGCGCATGGCCGCGTTCGCGATCGTGTAGCCCATGGAGAGGACCCCTTGCCCGCCGAAGCCTGAGAAGATCGTCCT
>CAYZAF010000066.1:0-4987 GCA_964476435.1 uncultured Syntrophaceae bacterium | reverse complement strand
CCGGCAACTGTTCGGGTTTCTGAAAGCATAAGGCGCGGCGACCCTCGCTACCTTACGGTCTTATTCCAAGAGAGCATCGGTCTGCCGCGCCTCCTCTCGCCTCAGCCTCACTACCGATGATATATACCATACAAGAGAGCCACGACCCACATTCGTGGGTGCCCCGAGCGAAGCGGTAGGGGGCGTGGGGGCGGGAACTCTTGACGAAGGAAGGAGTGATAGGCTTTTCTTACTGCGGGGCCTCGCACGAGGAGGCAAGGGGTGACGCGGCCTGGGGCAAAGCATCGAGGGGCGAGAGCTTTTTTGCGATCACATTGATCACCCCGTCCTTCTTCTCCACCGTACCCTCCACGATGAGGAGGTGCTCAAGGCGCACGAGGGTCCTGTACGTGCGGTAAGTGTCAGGCCTCAAGACCACATTGGCAAGCCCTTCCTCGTCCTCGAGGGTGAGGAAGGCAAAACCTTTTGCCGTGGGCGGTACCTGGAGGCAGATATTGTAGCCTCCTATGGCTACCTTCGCACCCGAGGCATGGGCGGACAAATGGGAGCTTTTAATTGCCCCGTCCCGCGTGAGGCGATCCCTGAATAGCCCCAGCAGATGGCTCGAGGCGGAGAACCCCTGAATGGTGTAAGCGGCGATGAGCTCCTCCCGGCAATTCATCTCGGCAAGGCGGACCTTCTCGAAGGTGTCGAGATCCATGGCAAAGGCCCCTTCCGTATCCATGGACCGCAATGCCCAGAGGAGCCGGCGGCGGGAGCGTTCTATCCGGTCGAATGCCCCGACGACAATGAGGCTCCTGAGGGCCTCTCTGTCGAGACGGGTGCGGAGACAGAAATCCTTGAAAGAGTGGAATGGCCTTTTCTTCCGCTCCGCCACGATGCAGTCTGCCCCCGCCTCTCCCAGGCCCTTTACGTACCGGAAGCCTAGAAGCACCTTACCCTTCTCCTCGATCAGGCAGGCCCATTCGCTCTTTCCCACGTCCGCGGGAAGCACTTCGATGCCATGCCGTCTTGCGTCGCCCACGATCACCTCGGGGATGTAGAACCCCATGGGCTGGTTGTTGAGGAGGGCGCAGTAGAATTCCGCCGGGTAGTAGAGCTTGAGGAATGCCGATTGGTAGCAGAGGAGGGCGAAGCTCATGGCATGGCTCTTACAGAAGCCGAATTCGGCGAAGCCGCCTATGAGGTCGAAAATCTTCTCTGCCAGCGCCTTTCCTATGTCCCTTTCCGCTGCCCCCTTTATGAAGGCATCCCGCCACTTTGCCATCTCGGCCCTTCCGTTCTTCCGGCCCATGGCCTTCCGCAGCCGGTTGGCCTCCCCGGCTGAAAAGCCTGCAATGGCCATGGCCACCTGGAGCACCTGCTCCTGAAAGAGAATAACCCCCAAGGTCTCCCGAAGGATAGGCTCCAGAAGGGGATGGAGATGGGTTACCTGCCCCTCCCCGTTCCTTCGGCGCATGTAGGGATGCACCATGTGGCCCTGGAGGGGCCCCGGCCGTATGATGGCCACCTCTATGCCCAGGTCCTCGATGGAGCGGGGCTGCACCCTGGGCAGGCTCTGCATTTGGGCCCGGCTCTCCACCTGGAAGACGCCGATTGTATCGGCCCTGGCGATCAGGTCATACACGAGGGGGTCGTCTTCAGGGAGGCTATCGAGGTCAGGCCTTCTCCCTTGCGTCGTCTCTATAAGGTGTGCGGCTTCATCGATGAGGGAGAGCATGCGCAGCCCTAGGAGGTCCACTTTGATGAGCCCCGCGTCGTCCACCCCATCCTTGTCCCATTGGCAGACAACCCGTCCTTCGGCCCTCGCCCTCTCAAGGGGCACCATCTCGGAGATGGGCTTCGATGAGATGATCATGCCCCCCACGTGGATCGAAAGGTGTCTCGGAAAATCCGCGATTTCCCTACTCAGCATGCAGAAATGCTCCCATGCCATTGAATCGAGGTACTGCCTGAACTCGGGGACATCCTTAAGCTCATGCGCCACGCGGCCGGATTCGTAGCCAGAGACAGACTTGGCCATCCTGTCGAGGACATGGGGGGGGAAGCCGAATACCTTTCCCACCTCCCGTATGGCATTCCTCGCCTGGAACGTCACGTAGGTGCAGACCATCGCCGCATGCTCCTCGCCATACTTTTCGTAGACGTACTGGATCACCTCCTCCCGCCGCTGGGTGCCGATGTCGATGTCGATGTCGGGGACAGCCGAGGATTCATTCAGGAATCTGCCCACAAACAGGCCGTGCCTGATGGGATCGACAGGGGTGATGCCCAGGACATAGGCGACGAGGGAGCTTGCCGCAGAGCCCCGCCCTTGCGACAGAATCCCCTTTTTGCGGGCGAATTCCATGATGTCCCAGACGATGAGGAAATAACCGCACAGCCCCTTTTTCTCGATGAGCGCCAATTCCTGCTCGAGCCTTACCCTCACCTCACCGGACAATTCCCCGTACTTTCGAGGCGCCCTCTCGTAGCAGAGCCGCCGGAGGGCCGCAGGCGCCGTCTCGCCCTTAGGCAGCGGGAAATCGGGGAAGCAATAGGAAGAAAAATCGAGGTCAAAGTCGCAGACCTCGGCTATGGCGAGGGTCTGATCGATCGCTCCAGGCGGAAGGCCGGACAGAAGGAGCATCTCATCCTGGCCTTTGAGAAAATATTCGGAATTGGGCCTGCGGAAGGGGGCAGAATCGTCGAGGCTCACCCGGTTCCTGATGCAGGTAAGCACGTCGTGGAGCCTGGAGTCCTCCCGCTGCCTGTAGTGCACATTGTTGGTGGCCACAAGAGGGGTGCCGGTCCTCTTCGCCAGCTCCACGAGAAGCCGGCAGAGCCTGGTGTCTTCCGGATCGAGGTGGTGCTGCAGCTCAAGAAAAAAGGCGCCGGGAGAAAAGAGGGATTGATATGTGCCCACTGCCTTTTCCGCCTCGTCTTTCTTTCCCTGCAGGAGGAGCTTGGGGATCTCCCCTTTTTTGCATCCTGAGAGACAGATGAGGCCCTCGCTCATTGCCCCGATAGAGGCAAGGGGCAGATGAGGCTCGCCTTTCGAGCCGGAAAGCTGAGCCTTTGTGATGAGGCGGCACAGGTTACCATAGCCTTTCCAATCCCTTACGAGCAAGGTGAGGTGAAGGTCTCCCTCCAGGGTCAGCTCGGCGCCTACGATCGCCTTGAGCCCCTTTTCCCTGGCTGCGCGAAAGAACCGGGGCACGCCGTAGAGGCCGTTGTGGTCTGTGAGGGCAAGAGCCCCCATGCCGCAGGTGCAAGCGGCCTCGACAAGCTCCTCCGGAAAGCATGCCCCGTCGAGGAGCGAAAAATTCGAATGGGCGTGAAGCTCGATGTAGCCCATCTTTGCCATCCCTAGTACCCTATCCAGTTCTGACGGTACCAGCCCCCCTTTTTGAGGTCCAGAAAGACAGTCAGCCTCATGCCGTTCTCGAGGGCCAGGAGGAAATAGAGACGGGAGATGGGTTTTCGCCACCATTCTTCATCTATTCTCCATGTGTTGACGATCCCGCTCACCTTCAGCCGTTGCTTCTTGACACGCACCGTCACGGGCTTCCCGTCCCGCTCGATCACCTCCAATGCCTCTGGGTCATAGGGGCCTGCTCTAGACATCGGTGAACCGGAACCTCCTCTCGGGCAGGCGGGATTCCTCATCCCCTGCCTCGACCCTCATGAGAGGGGTATATCCGTAGCAGGCATCCAGGTAGGCCTTGATGCCCTCGAGGCGTTCCGCAAAAACAGATTTTTTCCGGAAAAGGTCTTCCTGATCCCCTTCGAGGGGGGCAGGATCAAGCACGGACATTCGGAATGACACGATAGGGCTTTCGAGGAGGAGGTATTCCAGAAAATCGAAGAGACGCACGAGCATCGACCGCACCTCTGTTGTGGGCTTCTTCATGACGAAGGTCTTTTCCAGTACACGGCCGTCCTGCAGGGAGAGCATAAGCCCTATCTTCCTGCATGCCATATGCATGCGGGAGAGCTCGTCCGACAGCTCCGCAGCCATGGTGCCCACAATCGGCCGCAGCTCCCCTGACGCCACGAGGGGAATCTCGCTTGTAAATTCCCTCTCGAGGCTGATCGTAGCGCGTCTCCTCGGGATCGGCCTTTTTTCGTCCACGCCATTTATCGTCTCCCAGAGGGCACCTGCCTTGATGCCAAACTGGGAGGTCAAGGCCTTCCGGGACAGGGCAGCAAGCTTCTTCAAGGTGGAAAGGCCGAGGAGGCGCAAATGGTCCTTCTCCTTCTCTTCCAGGGAGAGCGATTCTATGGACAGGAGGAAAAGAAACGCCTTTTCCTTGCCCGGCTCGATCACAAGGGTTTCCCAGGCGCAGAAAGCAGCCTCTTTTGCGATGAACCTGGAATTCCCCACGCCAATGCGCGCTTTCAGCCTTGAGGAGACGAGCATCTCCCGAATGATGGTCTCAGCCATGGCCCGCTCGCCTTTGTAGATTTTCGACGCCTTGGTAATGTCGAGATAGGCCAGACCAGGCTTTTCCGGCTCTATTCTCAAGGAAAAGGCGCCAAGGGCAAAGAGGATATCCGTCCAGATGCGCTCGTATCTGTTGTCGAAGGGGAGGAACAGGGCGTCGGGGCACAGGTAGTAGGCCTCCCGAACAGCCATTCCCGGATAGATGCCTTGCGCCGCAGCCTCCTCGGAACAATCGGCGACATTGTTCCTCTCATCCGGCATCCCCCCGATGATGACCGGGGAGTCTTCGATCCCTGGGTGCTTCAGCCTCTCTATCTGGATGTAAAAATGGGGAAGGTAGACACAGGCTATTCTCATGAAAAGAAATATAGAACATATATTCTAATTTATCAAGAAGAATTTTTTATTCTTGCCTTTTTTTCCCTACAATAGTATATATATTCTACTAGGGAGGCTGGGGCGTTGGCAAAAAGCCGGACAAGAGAGCGTATCCTCGCGTTTATCTCTGCCTTCAAGAAGGAGAAGGGGTATGCCCCTACGGTAAAGGAGATCGCAGAAAGC
>CAYZAF010000065.1:0-24253 GCA_964476435.1 uncultured Syntrophaceae bacterium | reverse complement strand
CGGACGGAGTATATCTATCTCTCCCGGAAGACGCTGCCCACGGAGATGGACCATTATCACATCTATAGGAAGCTCGCCGAGAACAGGGCAGTGAAGTACACGACAATCCGGACCCTGGACATCGGGGGAGACAAATTCGCCTCCAAGATAGAGGTGCCGAAGGAGATCAATCCTGCTATGGGACTGCGCGCCATCCGCCTCTGCATCAAAGAGGTGGACCTGTTCAAGGCGCAGCTGCGGGGCATCCTTAGGGCGAGCGTCTACGGGCCCTTGAGGATCCTTTTCCCCATGGTCTCGGGACTGGAAGAAGTAAAGAGGGCCAAAGCCATTTTGCATGAATGTATGGAAGAGCTGCGCTCCGAGCACGTGGACTTCAATGAGGGCATCAAGATCGGGATCATGATTGAGGTGCCGGCCACGACCATCATCAGCGACCTTCTCGCGCGGGAGGTAGACTTCTTCAGCATCGGCACGAACGACCTTATCCAATATACCCTCGCCATAGACAGGGTCAACGAGTACGTCTCCTACCTCTACGAGCCGCTGCACCCGGCCGTGCTCAGGATGATCAAGCGGACCGTTGACGATGCCCATGCAGCCAACGTAGAGGTATCCATATGCGGAGAGATGGCCGGGGAGCCTCTCTACGCGCCCGTGCTCCTCGGGCTGGATCTGGACGAATTGAGCATGAACGCGTACATCATTCCCAAGGTGAAGAAGATCATCAGGGGCCTCGGGCACAGCTATTGCAGGGATCTCGTCAAGGAAGTGTTCACTAAAGAGTCCGCAAAAGAAAGCGAATACCTCCTCGAGAAGGAAATGGCAGCCCTGTTCCCCGACGACTTCGCGAGGAGTCCTCAAATCATAAGGAGGTAGGTCTATGAGTATGACAAGGTTTCTCTTTACTTCTGAATCGGTTACCGAGGGACATCCTGACAACGTCGCCGATCAGATCTCTGATGCCGTGCTTGACGCGATTATCGCACAGGACAAGAAAGGAAGGGTGGCGTGTGAGACGCTCGTGACAACGGGCCTCGCCCTCATAGCCGGCGAGATTACGACCAGCTGCTACGTTCATATTCCCGATATCGTCAGGGAGACGATCAAGGGTATCGGATACACCAATTCCTCCATGGGGTTCGACTGGGAAACGTGCTCCGTCATCACTGCCATCGACGAGCAGTCTCCCGACATCGCCGTGGGCGTCAACGAAACGAGCGAACACGAGCAGGGCGCCGGAGACCAGGGCCTCATGTTCGGCTACGCGTGCAACGAGACTCCCGAATTCATGCCCATGACCATGCTCTTTGCCCACCGCCTCGCGGCGAGGCTCGCTGAAGTACGGAAAAACAAGACCCTGCCGTTCTTGAGGCCTGACGGGAAGAGCCAGGTGACCATAGAATACCTGGAAAAGAAACCCGTGCGGGTCGATACGGTGGTCATAGCAGCCCAGCACAACCCGGATGTGACAAACGCAACAATCCGGGAGGGGATTATCGAAGAGGTCGTCAACAAGGTGATACCTGAGAGCCTGAGAGACGGAAAGTTGAAGACTTACATCAACTCGACGGGGAGATTCGTCGTGGGAGGGCCCAAGGGGGATTGCGGCATGACGGGCCGCAAGATCATCGTCGATACGTACGGGGGCGTCGGCAGCCACGGAGGAGGCGCCTTCTCCGGAAAAGACCCCTCCAAAGTCGACAGGAGCGCGTCCTACATGGCCCGGTATGTCGCCAAGAATATGGTTGCCGCAGGCCTGGCCGATAGGATGGAGGTCCAGCTCGCTTACACCATAGGGGTGGCGCAGCCTGTTTCCGTGAACGTAGATACGGAGGGAACTGCCAAGATCAGCCCCGACCGGATCGCCCAGCTCATCACGGAGATCTTCGACTTGAGGCCGAGAAAGATCATAGAGAAGCTCGACCTCTTGCGACCGATATACAAAAAGACCGCGTGCTGCGGCCATTTTGGGCGGAACGATCCGGATTTTACCTGGGAAAAGCTCGATATGGTGGACGAGATCAGAAAAAAGGCGGGAATATAGGAAATGGGGGGGCTGATGGAATACGACGTGAGGGATATCAGGGCCGCCGATACGGGGCGGGACAAGGTCGAATGGGCTGAGCGGAGAATGCCTGTCCTGAGAAAGATACGGGAGCGCTTCGCGAAGGAGAAGCCCCTCAAAGGCGTGCGCATTTCGTGCTGCCTCCACGTGACTACGGAGACGGCCAACCTCGCCGCGACACTGAAAGCGGGCGGAGCCGATGTGCTCATATGCGCGTCCAATCCGCTGAGCACGCAGGACGATGTGGCGGCGAGCATCGTAAAGCATGTCGGGGTTTCCGTCTTTGCCATCAAAGGGGAGAACGAGGACCAGTACTATACCCATATCATGAAGGCCCTCGCGTTTGGACCGAACCTCACCATGGACGATGGAGCTGACCTCGTCGGCGCCCTCCACATGATTGCCTTCGAGAGGTTCGATGGGCTCCATAAGACGGTGAGGGACTGGGTCAGGAAACTGAAAGGCACGGAGAGGCAGAAGCTCATCGACGGCGTGATCGGGAGCTCGGAGGAGACGACTACCGGCGTGATCCGGCTGAAAAGCATGGAGCAGGAGGGGGTGTTGAAGTTCCCTGTGGTCGCCGTCAACGACGCGTTGACGAAGCACATGTTCGACAACCGGTACGGCACGGGCCAGAGCACCATCGACGGCATAATCCGGGCCACGAACGTCCTGATGGCAGGATCAAAGGTCATTGTGGCAGGTTACGGGTGGTGTGGCAAAGGGGTAGCCATGAGGGCCAAGGGGCTCGGGGCACACGTGATAGTAACCGAAATAGATCCCTTGCGGGCGCTGGAAGCGCTCATGGACGGCTTCCAGGTGATGGAGATGCGTGAGGCGGCCAAGGTCGGGGATGTCTTCGTGACGGTTACGGGCGACATCCACGTGCTCCGGAAAGAGCACTTCGAGCGGATGAAAGACGGCGCCATCGTTTGCAACTCGGGCCACTTTAACGTGGAAGTCGACATCGCCGCCCTGGAAGAGATGAAGACGGGCAAGAGGAGGCTGCGTCCCTTCCTCGACGAATACACCCTCACAGGGGGCAGGAGGCTCTTCCTCCTAGGCGAGGGAAGGCTCATCAATCTCGCAGCGGCAGAGGGGCACCCGTCGGAGGTTATGGACATGAGCTTTGCCAACCAGTCCCTCTGCGCCGAATACGTGTGGAAGAAAGGGCGGAGTCTCGAGAAGCGCGTCTACGGAGTGCCCCAAGAAATCGACAGGCAGGTGGCCATGCTCAAATTGGCGACAAGGGGGGTCTCTATCGACAGGCTCACAAAGGAGCAGAAGAAGTATCTTTCGTCGTGGGAAATGGGCACTTAAAAGAGACGGGCGAAAAGCACCCTTCGACACGCATTTTGGAAAACCCTGTGTACGAGCGCCTTGAGAACGTAGTGAGCCTCACCCGCATCGACCACGGCGAAGGCTACAAGCGCCTCTGCGAAGCCTGCCCCGAGCACGGCAAGCGGTTCTCCTGTCCCCCCCACAGCCCCTCTTTCCCTCTCTATGTGGGCAGCGCGCAATGGGCGCGGGTGATCTGCCTCCGCTTTGAACGAAAGCATTTCGGACAATTGGCGTCAGCAGATGCATATCTCACCGATTTCTTTCGGAAGGCAGGGAAGAAGCTCACGGACGAACTGCTGGTATACCGGAAGATGGGTTACGTGATAGCCGGCTCAGGGCCCTGCCTCTTGTGTGAGCCATGCGCTGCCGAGCTCGGCCGCGCACACTGCTCAGAGCCCGATGGGCCGATATACAGCCTGGAGTCGATGGGGGTGAACGTAGCGGATCTTTGCAAGAAGGCCTTTGACATAGACCTGGAGTGGCACTCGGAAGATAGGCAAGAAGGCCATGTATGCGTTGTGGGGGCCGTGTTCTCGGAGGGGTTTGCAGAATTGGTTCCCCATTGACCCCTTTTCGTGCCTGGCGGGAGACCGCATTCTTCCGTGCCTTTTTCCCCTCACCGCGCATTGCCGTGGACTGGCACAGCGCTTTTTAGCGCGATCCCCTTTTGCGCTGCGAGAGGCGGGAAAGTAGAGGTGAAAGGTAGTGCCGATCCCTTTCGCGGACTCTACGGTAATGGCACCCCCATGCCTCTGCATGATAACGTGGGCCACGGTGAGGCCCAAACCCATGCCTCTCTGCCCGCCCCTTTCCTTCGTGGAAAAGTAAGGGTCAAAGATCTTTGGAAGGATCTCGTCCGATATGCCGCACCCCCCATCGGCAATGGAGAGCTTTACGTAGTCTCCTTCTGCCGCCGGAACGCCCGAAGCCCCTTTCACCATCACGTTCTCAGCGGCAACAGTCACCCTTCCAACTCCCGTAGTTGCCTCGCGGGCGTTCAGCGCTATGGCCTGGATTACCTCCCCGATCTGCCTGGCGTCCGCCCATATGTCCCACAGATCGGCAGGGAGAGAAAAGTCACAGGCCAACTGAGAACCCTGGAGGGCAAAGGCCATTGATTCTTTCAGCAGGCCGGGCAGGGAAACTGCCGTTCTTAGCGGTAGCGCGCCGTCGGCGAAAGTAGTGAGCTGATGGGTAAGGCCGCTCGCCGTGATTGCCGCCCTGCGGGCCTCCTCCAGGTAGATACCCATCTCCTTCCGGTCTTTGGCCTCCGTGGCGGCCAGCTCGATATTGAGGGACATGATGGTGAGAAGATTGCTGAAGTCGTGGGCCATACCCCCGGCCAGAATCCCTATGGATTCGAGTTTGCGGCGGACAAACCGTGCCTCTTCCGCCCGCTTGCGCTCCGTCACGTCTTCCGCCACCACGAGGATGCATATCTCACCCGCGTACTCGATTGCTTCGGCCGAAGTGAGCCCGATACGCTCCTCTCCGCTCTTCGTGCGGAAAACAGCCTCTTGGCCGTGGCTTCTGCCCTCGACGTCAATGGTTCGATTGAACAACGCCGATACCTCGGGGTCGACCCACAACCCCAGCTCAGCAGCTGTCCGACCGATCACCTCATCGCGGCTGTACCCCGTGTGCTCTTCAAAAGCTCTATTCACCTCCATGATCCGCCTGTTCCTGGCGAGCACGATGGCCATCACCGCGGGACTTTGGTGAAACGCCAGGGAAAACTTCCTCTCGGAGAGGCGCAGGGCCTCTTCCATCAGCTTACGGTCCGTGATATCCCGCACCACCCCGACAATCCCGACGCACTCCCCTTTTTCATCGATCACCGGGGTTTTGATCGTGCTCACAAAACAATCGCCCAGAGGCCCCCGGGCCCGTTCGTCCCGCATGAGCGGCTGCCGGGTCTCGACCACGATCCTGTCCCCTTCCTGGTACATCTGCGCCAGATCCTCCGGGAAGAGATCGTCAACCGTCTTGCCTACGATCTCCTTTTCGGTCTTGCCCAGGATCCTGCAAAACACAGGATTCGCCGCTCCGTACCGAAGATCTTTGTCCTTCAGCACCATCACGTCTGCTGAACTGTCAAAAACGGTCCTCAGCAACCGCTCCGACTCCCGCACCGCTTCTTCGGCCCTCCGTCGGCTAGTGATATCGATGAAGCTTTCAAGGAAGCACGGGCGGCCGCTTATGGTCACGCCGACCACACTCCTGATCACGGGGATGGGCGTTCCGTCTCTGTCAACCACCTCGTCTTCGGAGCCATCAATTACCCGACGGAGGTCCGTCACCGGGCACTCTCCATGCTCTCGGGGACAGAGGTACCTATGGCAGACAGCGCCCACGATGGCCTCCTTTGGCTCATTGATCAGGGCGCAGGCATTGGCATTTGCGTCGAGGATCATCCGGGTCGCGGCATCGACGATGATCACGCCCGTCTGCACGGAATCGACGATGGTTTTCAGGTAGCCTTCCTTTTCCTCGAGCCTGTCCCTCGTGGTCTTGATCTCGTTCTCGAGCCGCTGTCCGTCCATGAGCGCAAAGCCGAAGGTACCGAGGATGGCCACGCCTATGAAGGTAAGGAAGGCCGCGGCGTCAAGGCCGTTCAGGGCGAAGAAGGCCATCGTGGGAAGCAAGACGACCCTTATGACTCCGCGGAGCACCAGGAAAGCGCCGTACCCTGCCATGACCACCCCTGTGAACCGTGAGGGGACAAGCAGTTTCCTTGGGGCCTTGAAAAGCAGCTCCCATCCGACGACGAGGAACGCGGCTCCCACGAAGACGGAAAAAAGGAGTATGCGGGCACCTATGTCGGGCCTGAGATAAAGGAAGAAGGCGAGGGCCGATTCGAAGAGGGCTATGGCGCACGAGGACGAAAAAAGGAGCGGGGCGCGCCCGAAGAATGATCTGACGCCCTGCAGGGCCAGCAGGGAGCCGACGAAGAGCAGACCGTTTCCGAGAAGCACCGGAACAAAATCGGGCGCCATATTGCGAAGGCAGAGGGCAACCAGCCCTGCGAGGAGGGCGAAGTACTGGAGGGTCCAGTATCCGAAGCCGGGGAACGTCCTTTTCGTCCGCCAGATGAACGTCAAGACAGAGATTAGCAGGATGCCTACGACGAAGGCCACGACAACGAGGGTGTGCACATCCATGCGTACGCTATGCTCCTCGAATGGCGGAAACCTATCTCTCCATAGACCCGTGCGCCGAACAGGAGAACCGTGCGTCAATCTTCGCGAGTGCTAAGCTACCCGGTTGGGCACGCCGAGCCATCCATCGAGCAGTGTGGGGTTGGCGACAAGGGCAGCGCTCGCGCCGTGATGGACGATACGGCCCCTTTCCAGCACGATCGCCTGGTCGGTCATAGGGAGGACCTGGCGGGCATGCTGCTCGACGAGCATCACCGCCATGCCGCCCGCGCCCATCATCTCGCGGATGGCCGGCAGCAGCTCCTGGACCACGATCGGCGCAAGCCCTTCCAGAGGTTCGTCGAGGAGCAGGAGCTTCGGGTTGAGCACCAAGGCCCGCCCGATTGCGAGCATCTGCTGCTCACCACCTGAAAGCTGGCTGCCGAGATTCCGTCTGCGCGCCTCCAGGCGCGGGAAAAGCTCCAGCACGCGCGACGGCGTCCAGACTCCCGGCCGCGCGACAGCGGTCATGTTCTCGTCGACCGTGAGGGACGGGAAAATATCTCGCTCCTGAGGGACCCATCCGAGTCCCGCAGCCGCCCGCCTGTGACTCGCCATCCGCGTTATCTCATCGCCGCGGAACCAGATCTGGCCGCCATGGACCTGCGTGGCACCCATGAGGGTAGCTATCAACGTGGTCTTTCCCATGCCGTTGCGCCCGAGGACGGCGACAGCTTCGCCCTCGGCGAGACTTAGCGACAAGGCGGACAGCACGACCGCATCACCGTAGCCGGCGGATAGGTTCTCGAGGCGCAGCAGCTCACCCATGGGTGGCCTCGCCCAGATAGACTTCCCGTACACGCGGATCGGCGGATATCACCTCCGGCGGGCCCTCGACCAGAATCGAGCCTGAGACGAGCACCGTTATGCGGCGGGCAAAGCGAAAGACCAAATCCATGTCGTGCTCGATCAAAAGCACCGCAACCGAAGAGGGCAGATCGGCAAGGGCGTCATAAAGCTCGACGCCCTCCCCTTCCGGCACTCCGGCAGCGGGCTCGTCGAGGAGAAGAACCCGCGGGCGGGCGCTCAAGGCCAGGGCAATCTCGAGCATGCGCTGGCGCCCGTAGGGCAGCGTCCTGCTTGGCTCGTGCGCGGAGTCGAGGAGGTGCAGGCGATCCAGGAGCTCGGCCGCCTCATCGATCGTTTCCGAGCTCTTCGCGAGCCGGCTCCACCAGCGGGCAGTGGCGCCGCGCCGCTGGGCAACAGATAGAGCGACGCTCTCAAGGGGCGTCATATTGGGAAAGAGCTGGTTGACCTGAAACGTACGGGCAAGCCCGAGGGAGACTCGCCGGTACTGCGGCTCGTCCGTGATATCGACCCCGTTCAGGATGACGCGGCCCCCGTTCGGCACGAGCACACCCGTGAGCAGGTTGACGAGAGTGGTCTTACCGGCGCCGTTGGGGCCGATGAGCGCGTGGCGTGCCCCCTCCTCTACCGTGAGAGATACATTGTTGGCCACCGCCAGCGCGCCGAAGAGCTTCATGAGATTCCTGGTTTCGAGTGCCGCAGCCATGCCCTAGCCTCTAAGAAGACGTTGATCTGCCGCGCCGGCCGAGCCAAGTTACCCCCTCCTTGGCGAGCCCCACGAGGCCGCCGCGGGCAAGGAAGACAAGGGCGATAAACGCGATGCCTACCCAGAATTGCCAGTATTGGGGACTGATACCGGAGAGCAGATACTGCGCAACGATGAGGAAAAGAGCACCTATGATGCCGCCGTACAGCGTGCCGGCGCCGCCAAGCACCACCATGAGCATCACCTCGGCCGATTTGTCGAACGAAAGCACGTCAAGGGAGACAAACTGCGTTGTCTCGGTCAGGAGGGCTCCCGATATTCCTGCCAAGGCTGCCGCGATAGTGTAGGCGACCACGAGGCGCCGGGCCACAGGGGTGCCGATCGCGTGCATGCGCCGCTCGTTCTCCTTGATGCCGCGCAAGGCGAGGCCGTAAGGGGAGCGGATGATGCGGCGGACAAGGAGAAAGACGAGAAAGAGCACGATCATGCTGTACACGTAGGCAGTTCGGCCGAAGAGGTCGAATGTCCAGATCCCCAGGATGGGCGAGACTGCGATGCCCTGAAGGCCGTCGGCACCGCCGGTGAGCCAACGCATCTTGTTCGCGGCTTCCATGAGCATGAGGCAAATACCGAGCGTCACCATGAGCCGCGTCAGGTCCGCTCCGCGCATCACGAGGAAACTCGTTGCAAAGCCGAGGATAGCGGCAACGAAGCCGCTGATCACGAGCCCGCTTATAGGCTCGCCGTAGCCGTGCTGGGCAAGGAGGCCGGCCGTGTACCCTCCCAGGCCGAAGAATGCCGCATGTCCGAGGGAGATGATGCCGGCATAGCCGAGGATCAGATCAAGGGAAAGGGCGAAGAGGCCCATCACCGCAACCCTGCTCAGCAGCACCAGTTGTCGCGGCAGGAGGAAGTAAGCGGCTATGGGCAGGAGCCAAAAGACGAATTCGGGCACACGCCACGAAGCAGCCGCTCGGAGGTATTCGGCTTCCCCCTCGTATCGGATCCGGTGGGCCACGCCGGCTGGTGCGTTTGTGGGGCTCGATCCCATCAGCGTGTCGCCTTTCTTCCGAACAGGCCCTGAGGCCGCCAGATGAGCATGACGACCATCACGGCGTAGATGACGAAGGCGCCGATCTGGGATACATAGTACTTGCCGGCAACATCGAAGATGCCGAGGATCAACGCGGCCGCGAGAGGGCCGCCTACCGTGCCGGACCCGCCCACCGCGACGACGATGAGGAAATAAACGAGGAATTTCACGGGGAAGACGGGATCGAGGTCGAGGATCTCGATTCCCAGCGCGCCGGCCAGCCCGGCAAGCCCCGACCCTACCCCGAAGGTAATGACGAAAAGGCGATTGACGTTGATGCCGAGGCCGCGGGCGATGCGTCCGTTGTCCACGGCTGCCCGCAGCCGGCTACCGAATCTGGTCCGCATCAGCACGAGGTGGAGGAGGAGGGTGATAACACCGCAAAACACGAGGAGGAAGAGGCGGTATACACCCACGTCAAAGCCGGCGAACACGTGGAACTGCCCCTGCAGGATCTGAGGGAGCTGGATGATCTGGTGCTGGGCTCCCATGAAGTAGGATGCCATGGCGATGGACGCGAATACGATGCCTATGGTGAAAAGCACCTGATCCAACGGGCTCGCATCGTAGAGGCGGCTGTAGAGGCCGCGCTCAAGCACCATCCCGGCGAGGCCTGGTACGATGAAGGCCACGGGTAGGCAGTAGGGAAAGGGAACACCCCACCGGTTGAGCATCACGACCGCGACATAACCGCCCAGCATGGCGAATGCGCCGTGCGCGAGGTTGACGAAGTTCATGATGCCGAGCGTGATGCTGAGGCCGATGGCGAGCAGGAACAGAAGCGCCCCGTAGGCAACCCCGTCGAAGAGGACCGTCAGCATAGCGTGCTATTCCCTTGCCCCCATGAGCCCATCAGAACTTGCCATCAGGTGGGACCGCAGGGATGCGGTCGAACTCCACATTCCAGAGGTGGCCGTTCACCCGCTTCACCTCGCGGATATACTCATCCTGGATAACATCGCGGTGGTTCGGGTCGATGGTGATCTTGCCCCGAGGGCTCATCCAGGAGAGGCCTTTGGCAGCGGTGAGGAACTTGTCCCCTTCGGCAGACCCGTTCGTCTTCTTCAAGACCTCGTAGATCAAGGCCATGCCGTCCCAGCCGCCCACCGACATGAAGTTCGGCCTCATACCGGCATTAGCCTTCTCGAAGGCCGCCACGTATGCCTTGTTCTCGGGCGAGGGATGGGCCGCCGAATAGAAGAACGAGGTGATCGTCCCGATGGCAGGGTCGCCCATGGAGTCGAGGATGTCGTCGTCGGTCACATCGCCGGGGCCGATGAGCTTGATGCCTGCCTGCGCGAGACCGCGCTCAGCGAACTGCTTCATGACCGCCGCGCCCTCCCCTGAGGGCACGAAGACGAACAGGGCGTCGGGCTTCGAGTCCTTGGCGCGCTGAACGAACGGGGCATAGTCGGGGTTCTGGACAGGGACTCGCGCCTCACCGACGATCTGGCCGCCGTTCGCGGGGAAGACGCTCTTGAAGGTCGTCTCGGAATCGATACCCGGCGCGTAGTCAGCAACGAGGGTGAAGACCTTCTTGATCCCGTGCTTGGCAGCCCAGACGGCGATGGGGGCTGTATTCTGGGGCAAGGTAAAGGAGGTGCGTATGATGTAGGGGGACTTCTCGGGGATGACATAGGTACCTGCGGACATGATGATCATGGGCACCTTGGCTGCCGTTGCAATCGGCGCTGCCGCAAAGGCAAGGGGCGTGAGACCGAAGCCTGTGAGGATCTCGGCATGGTCGTTCGTGACGAGCTCCTGGGCATACCGCTTGGTGGTCTCCGGGGCGTTCGCGTCGTCGCGCAGGAGCACCTCGATCTTGCGGCCGGCGACCACGTCGCCGTGCTCAGCAAGGTAGAGCTTGACCGCCGCGTACACCTGCTTTCCCGTGGATGCCATGGGGCCGGTCATGGGTGTGATAAGGCCGACCTTCAAAGGTTGCTGCGCCAGGGCAGCGGTTGCCATGCATGCAACAATGAGTAGCGCCACCAGCGGGACTATGAAGGATATTCTTGCGCTCATAAGGCCCCCCTTGTGTGATTTAGGTATTTTCCCTAGGATTTGCCCTGCTCCAAGAACAAAGTAGAACAGACAATCGAGCAAAGTCAAGTAAAAAACCAATTCATCCTTGGCCTTTTGGGCACCCCTTAATCTTGCCCTCCATCGCATTTCCTCCCCATGGCGAACGCGCGCCATACTAGGTAAAAGCTCGACCCCGGAGCGTACTCCCAAGAAAACCTCCTCGAGGATGGCATACCCTGTGGGCCTTGGCCTCTCCCGCCACAAGCGCCCGTTGCCCGAGCCGGAAAGGGCAACCATTTTCATATTGACAAACGCTCCCATCTATTGAAATCTTATAGGCACATTTCATTAGGTGAAACGAATGGACCAGGGAAAGGCCGAGCCATTCTACAACAGGTCGCTGGAGAGGGCGCTGCAGATACTCAATGCCTTTGGGAGCGAAAGAAGGCCGCTCAGCCTTGTTCAGCTCTCGGAGCTCCTCCACCTCTCAAAGGCCACTGCCTTGAGACTCTGCTCGACCCTCGTGAAGTACGGCTTCCTCAAGCAGGACCAGGAATCGAAGCAGTATTCCCTTGGACTCAAGCTCTTTGAACTGGGGAGCATCGTATTGTCCTCCTTTTCTCTCCGAAAGGCTGCCTCCCCCTATTTGACCCAGCTGCAGGTTAGGTTCGGGAAGGCGGTGTTTCTCGGGATTCTCGAGGAGGATGATCTGCTTTACATAGACAAGAGAGAGGACGCGGAGAAGGGAATCAGCTTTCCCTCGAATATCGGACGCCGCCGCCCGCCTCACTGGGGAATGCTCGGGCCGGCGCTCATGGCGCATCTGGCGGACGAAGAAATCGATAGACTCCTCAATAAGAGTCCTCTCATGCGGACCGCAAAGAAGTCTATAACCGCGAACGAGGAATTCAAGAAAAAGCTACGCACAATACGGGAGCAAGGCTTTGTTGTCGAGGACGAGACAACCCTCGATGGCATCGGCGGAATAGGCGCTCCCATCCGCGACTTTACGGGCAAAGTAGTTGCAGCAGTCGGCGTGGGCTTCATCTCCTCTTCTGCAGACTCGAAGAGCCTCAAGAGAATGGTCAAAGGCGTCGTTGCAACGGCAGCAGCCATCTCTAAAGAATTGGGGTTCCCGGCTCAATCCGACTGGAACGGGGGCGCCGTCTGGTAAAACTGCCTTATCTATGGGGAAAGCGATAGGTCTGCAGGGAAGGTCCATATGAAAGTTCCGCTTTACATTCTTGGGCTGCTGATGCGGTTCGGGCCGCAGCATGGATACCAGATAAGAAAGACCATCGGGGATGAGCTTTCCGATTTCACGCAGATCAAGCTGTCCGTCATTTACTACCACCTGGAAAAGATGGAAAAGGAGGGGCTGCTCCACGCAACCAGGGAGAAGACCTCGGGCAGGCCGGAGAAAACCAGATACTCTGTCACTGGAAAGGGAAAGGCGGCTTTTCGACGCTTCCTCGACGATCTGCTCCAGATCGACTACCGCCCCACCTTCGCGTCCGACGGGCTCTTCTATTTTTCTGATGCCCTCAGCCCGTCATCCATAAGGCAAGGTTTGGAAAGACATATCGACAGCATGCAGGGCGCCATCGGCCGGATCAGGGCCCACAAGGCAGCATCCCTTCCCCACATACCCGAAGGCGCCAGGAAAGCCACTCTCATCATCTTCTCTCACCACGAGCGCCACTACGAGGCAGAGATCGCCTGGGCCGAAGAGGCCCTCAAGACCCTCGAAGCTTAGAGCATTACGCAAAATAAGGACCCTTTGACCCGTGGCGGAAGCCTTTGCTTTCGCGAGGCCTTGCGGGAGTCTCCACCTTGCGACTTATTCCAATTCTAAATCATGACGATATCGAGGCGCCGAGGAAGGAGCGACGAAGGTGTACAGTTGCAGTACATCGAGGAACAGATGACGAAGGCAACAAAGATAGCGCCGAGTTAGAATTGGAATTAGGGAAATTGCAGCGTGCTGGAGGGACCGTCGATGACGTGGAGAGGGTCCACCATGAAGATGCCCCGGGACATGTTTTCCCAGGTGAGGCTTTCACGGGGAATAGTGCCGGAAAGCCATCCAAGGGAGAGGTGCAGATGGGGATAGATGTCCCTTCTCGAGGCGCCGGGACCCGCTATGGTCGCGATTGACTCCCCTGCCCTGACAAAGGCGCCTATCGGACACGTCGTGCCCGGGACCGTGTGACCGTAAACAGCGATGAGCGCACGGCCGGGCGCCGAGGGCAGACGATGCTCCACGATCACCGACTTTCCGAGGAAGTCGTCGATGATCTTGACAACTGCCCCGTCGTATATCGCCGGCACCCTGCTGCCTTCTTGCAGACGAAGCACGCTGCCCTGCCCATCTTTGTAAAAGCAGAGGTCCAATCCCTCGTGGGGCCTCGTCCGTTTCCCTTTAAGTCCCCACCACGTATCCACGGCGTTGAACAGCATGCCCGGATGGAAGAGCCACCCCTCAAAGCCCTGCTCTTCCAAACCGTTCTCACGGATGACATGGGCAGTAAACCGGCTCTTGCCAGTCAGTTGCCATAGAGAAACAAGCGACGTATCCATTGGTCTTTAGCCTTTTTCCCTTGACACAATTTCATTCATGCGCCCATTAATATAGCACGGCTCAAAGAATCGTCGCCATTTCTCCCATGTCGCCAAAAGGGAGGTTTCAGGGTATGGCCCCACGACTGGTTTACGATCCTTCTTTCGGACCGATGAGGTACGCGGCCGCCGTCTCCGGCTCCGGCACCAACTACGAAAAGATTCGGGAGCGTGACCCCGCCGCGGGCCACGTGGTTTTCAGCAACGTGCCTGGCTGCGCGGGTCTGGCCAAGGCGCGCACGCACGGTGCGCCTGCCGTCTCCCTCGACTCCGCTATATACTTCCGCGAGATGTGGGGGTTGGAGAAGGTCCCCCGGGAAGGCGTCGAAAGGGACAGCTTTCACATGGCGCTCATGACCCTCGTGGAGCAGATAGCCGGGCAGCCGGACCTTGTCTGCCTGGCCGGGTACGACCTGTGGACAGGGGGCTGGATGGTGAGGAGATACTACCCGAGGATCCTCAACGTCCACCCGGGAGATGCACCCACATATACGGGCCTCGCGTGGAGACCCACTGCCAAGGCCATTCTGGCCGGGGAGGAGAGCGTCAGATCGACCGTCTTTTTCGTGGACGAGAGCGACGATGGAGGTCCGATACTGATCCAGTCGGCCTCCCTGCCCCTTTCGCCGTGGGACAAAAAGCTGCGCGACGTAAGGAAATTCTTGGAAAAGACCGGGTCGCTGACCCTTTCTGGGTTCCAGGAAGCCGCCGAAAGGGAGAAGAACAGCCTCTACAGGAGGCTTGAAGAAGTCTCCTCCGACATCCAGGAGAGACTCAAGGTCGAAGGGGATTGGCGGGTCTATCCTTTTGCGGTCCACGATCTCATCGGGAAAGGCCGGGTCGCCCTCGAGGGCAGGCGCGTCTTCATCGACGGCGTGGAAATGGCGGAGAAAGGATGGCAGGTCGATACGTACGGCTTTGCCGACCGCATAGGGTAAAGGAGGGACAGGGCTTCCCTGCCGATGGACCTTCTACCTCAAGATGACAAGGAGAATAACGAGGACGCCGAGGGCCAGACGGTACACCACGAACGGGAGAAAACTCTTTGTCTGAATGAACCTGAGGAATAGGCCGATGGTCGCGAAGCCCGTAATGCAGGAGACGACGACGCCCACAAGAAAGTCCATGGTGATGAGGGACGGGTGGGAGAGAAGGTGCGGCATCTTCACCATGGCTGCCCCGAGGATGATGGGGGTGGAGAGGAGGAAGGAGAACCTCGCGGCCGCTTCCCGGGTAAGACCACCAGCCAACCCGGTCGTCATGGTGATGCCGGAGCGGGAAACCCCGGGAATAACGGCGAGCACCTGGGAAATACCAATGCCCAGGCTCATTGCCAGGGTAATTGTCTTCATGCCCCTTTTCTTGGCGCCCCTGCGGTCCGCAGCGAAGAGGACAAGACCCATGACCATGAGGAACAGAGCGATGAGCACAGGGTCCCTGAATGCCGTTTCCGCCTTCTTCTCAAGGAGGAATCCCCCGATTCCCCCTGGGATGGTTGCAATGATCAGATACCAGAAGAGGCGGCCTTCCGGACTCCACGTTTCCGTAAAGCCCTTTACGATGAGGTGCCACCAGTCTCTCCAGAAATAGGCAACCACCGCGACGAGGGTACCCACGTGGAGGGCCACGTCGAAGGTGAGTCCCGGGTCGATCCACCCGAAGAACCATGGAGCCAGGACAAGGTGGGCCGAGCTCGATACGGGGAGAAACTCGCTGAGACCCTGGATAAGCCCGTAAGCGACCGCCTGGAATAAGGTCACCTTTTCCCTCCCCTCGGGGGGATCTTCCTCACGGCCCTGTCCACAGATTCCTAAAGCTCCCTAGCGCTTCCCGGCTGGTCAGACCGGCCTTGCGCGATGCACCCCGTACTCCCTGGAGAACTCGAACATGGTGCGCAAGTTCTCCGGTCTGGCATCGGTCACACCAGCGGAGGAATCCATGAGAAAGCCCCCTCCCCTGCCTACGTAGTCGATAAGCTTTTTACAGTATGCCCTTACGTCATCCGGCGTGCCGGTGGCGAGGATGGAGATGGGCACGTTTCCCCTGATGCACACTCGGTCCTTCAGGGCATCCTTCGCCTTGAACATGTCCGTCGCCTCGAAACGATACATGGCCTTCCCTGCCGGAATGTCCTTGATGAGATCGAGCCTCGACGTGCAATCGCCTTCCCAGAAGAGGTAGGGCACGAGCTCTTCTTCGATGAGCGCCACGACAAGCTCTCGCAGGGTGGGCCAATAGAATTTCCTGAACTGCTCAAGAGACATAAAGCCGTCGAGACCCTTGTGAAGGGGAATGAAGACGAGCCTGGTGCCGGACCGCCTCGCAGTGGCGATGCCCCTCTCGATTTCCAGGGGCAGGAGCTTCTCGACCGCCTTCAGCACAATTTGCGGCCGCCGGTACATGTCCGTCATGAGCCCCTTGGTCCCGCGGAAAAAGTCGCCCAGCAGATCGTAGGGCGCCTGGGCCGCACCCCCTCCCTGGGTGGGGAAACCTTCCTCATGCATCCTCTCCTCGAAACGGGAGTAGTACATGTCCATCCTCTCTGCCTCCTGCCCGGCCTTCTTGACCGCGTCGAGGGCCTCTTGCATGGCAGGGTCCGCGAACATCCCGAAGGAGCCGTAGCCCATGAATTGCGTGAAGCTCTTCAGGGAGGGAAGGCTTTCGAAGGCCTTCAACGCGCCGGAGATCCGGGGCCAGTAGGTGCGCACGACGAAATCCGCGGGATCCGAGAAGAAATGGTCGTATTCATCTGCCTTCATGTATTCCCCTTCCACGAACTGGAAGGGCACGTCGGCTGGAAGCTGGCCACCGGCCCACTGCATCTGCCGGTAATCGAGAGCCTCGAGGAGGGGGCCCAGGAACAAAAGGCCGAAGGGGTTTTGGGCGAGGTCGGGCTGGAACTCAAGGGCGGCCGAGACGTGAGTATCGAACATCTTGTCCGGATCGTACATGACGTCCCGGATCGTATGGCCGTAGTAGCGGGCAGGGAAGAAGTAGAAGGAGGCTGTGACGGGCACGCGATCCGATTCTCTGAGCTCCACGGCATCCGTAATGAGCTTCTCCCGCGCCTTGAAAAGGGCTTCTTTATTTTCGGTCATCCATCTACCCCGAGGCATCGACGTGTTGGCAGTATCATACATTGGCCGATGATTCCCGGTCAAGCTTGCCATGGGTAGCGACAATGGCAGATGGACGCACCGGGGGCCAAGGCATATATTTGAAGGAAAGGCACCTACGTCGAGGATACGGATGAAGCGACTATTGCTGCTTCTGCTCCTGGCTGCCCTTTTGGCCGCATGCCAGAGCAATCCAAGGCCGCCGGGTCGATACGACTGGGATTCCGACGCTGCGTGGGAATGCAGAAAAGCCCAGATAGGCTGGGGCGCAGGCCGGAGCTGCCACCCTTAGCCTTTAAGACCGGCCGAGCGCTTGCCTTCGTGCCCCTCGTTCCAGCCGGGGCGACGAAAAAGACCCTTGCGGTGGGAAGGGAGGTTTTTCGAAAAGAGCGTCTTTTCCCACTAGTTCTTCGTGATTGAGAAGGCTCCCATGATGTCGCTCGCCTTCTCGCTGGCAGTCTTCTTAAGCTCGAGGAGGGCCGGGTCGTCTGTCTCGCAGCTCATGATAATGTTCGCCTGCCTCACAAGGTCCGCCAGCCGCATCCCCTGGGTCAGCTCGTGGTGGAGCCTGATGGCCTGCCGGTACTCTTCCGGGAGCTTCCATTCCTTCGCCATGTACGAGCCGATCTCCTCGTGGTCCGTGTCAAACCTGTTCCTCTCCTCGGCGCAGACTTCATCCCAACTGACTCTCTTGTCATCCAGGTCGTAGTGATAGAGCAGCTGAAGGGGGACTTTTCCAATGTCGTGGAGGAGCCCGGCAGTAAAAGCCTTCTCCGTTTCCCTCTGTTCCCCGCCGCACAGCATGCTGGCGACGAAGGCAGCGAGAAGAGAATGACTCCAGAGTGCGGAGAATTCCTTTTTTCTGAGTCCCATCTTCTTCAGCACCCCATCGTAGAAGAGCGTGCACAAAAGCACGCTCTTTACCTCATCGAGCCCGAGGGCGGTCATGGCACGCCTCAAGCCGACCACCGGAACCCCCCGGCTGTGCCACGCCGAATTCGCGACGGAGATGATCCTCGACGAAAGGCTGGGATCGTACTGGACGATCTCCAAGAGGCGCGAGAAGGTTATTCTTTTCTCATCGAGGACCTCGTACAGTCGGCGGCTCACCGCGTCCAGGGTAGGGAGGCATGCGAGGGATTTTGCATAGGTGAGTGTCTCTTCCCTGCTCGACATGGCAACAGTGTTTTCGGCTCTAAGGCAGGAAGAATTAAGGGCACTTCCAAGAAAAACCTATTCCACGCCGAAAGCCGGGTATGGACCGGCCTTTTCCAAGGAAGACCCCCGGCGAATTGGCCCCCATCAGTCCAATCGCCAGCCTTTGGCGAGGAGGCATTTTTCGCACTCGTCGCATGTCCTCGTGCCATTGCGGGCTGCCTCCTTGACTGCGATCCTCTGGCACTCCCTCTTGTCCCTCTCGAAGTCTGCCGATGTTTGACCAGGCTTGACGTAATAGTGAGTGCAAGCGGGTATGAGGACGACCATCGCCGCCAAAAGCAAGAATCTCTTCATAGAGGCTCCTTTGCCCCGCCCCTTGTGTACACGACGGCCAGCACGGGGCTTTCAGTTTTTGAGCCCTTCGGGCCCTTTCAGCCCCTATTCTATCAGAAAATCTCTTTGAAGAAAGACTTCATTGCTTCCCACGAGCGCCTGTCGGCCTTTTCATTGTAAGCTGCACCAACCGAAGGGTCGTCGCCGGCACTCGGAATCGTAAAGCTGTGGACTGCGCCGCCGTAGAATACCATCTGCCAGTCCACCCCCGCCTGCTTCATCTCTTCCTCGAAGGCGAGCACCTCATCCCGAGGGACTACCGGGTCATCGGCGCCGTGAAGCACGAGCACCTTGCCCCTGATGTGCCCCGCATCCCCAGGCGTCGGCGTTGCCAGGCCCCCGTGAAAGGTAACAAAACCCTTCAGGTCCGCCCCGCTCCGCGCCAGCTCAAGGACCGCTGTCCCGCCGAAGCAATAGCCTATGGCAGCCATTCGCGCCTGATCGGTGAGAGGGCTGCCTTTCAGGGCTTCCAGCCCGGCCCGCGCACGCTTCCGCAGGGTGGCGCGGTCTGCCTTGTACCTGCCGGCAAGCTGGGCCGCCTCTTCGGCCGTCTGAGGTCTCTTCCCCTTCCCGTAGATGTCTGCGGTGAGAGCTACGTAGCCGAGGCCGGCTAGCTGCTCGGCGCGGCTCCTCGTATAGGGCCCCACCCCCCACCAGTCGTGGATCACTAGAATGGCGGGCCGCCTCCCTTCGCGCGTCCCGTCGTAGGCTACGAAGGCCTCGAACGTCTCGCCGTCGTCACGATACTCTATCGTTTCCACGGAAACCATGATCTCACCTCTCCTCGGTTTACTTGCGGGCCCATAGCCTAAAGCCCTCGCAATGCCCCCGCATATGCTATATGTATGTCCCCTTCCGGGGCGAGTCAACGCAAAAAGACGGGCCCGGGCGTCTTCTAAGCAGGACCCCGTGCCTCGCTTAAGGGGACCCAGGCCTTATTTCTCCTACCTTTTGCGCAAGAACTGCGGTATGATGAGAGGCTTACGAAAGGATGAGCAATGAAGGTCAACGAGAATCTGAGAAACGCCATCTTCGAGGTCATAGCAAACCAGGTCAACGCAAACGACCCGCCCGAGACGGCCCTCACCCTGGAGCGGCTCATAAAAGAAGGCTTTTCCGAGTTCCAGGCAAAGCAGCTCGTGGGGCAGGCAATCGTTGTGGAGGTTATCGATGCCATCCAAAACCGCAAACCTTACAACGAGGAGCGGTACCTGAAGAACCTGAGAAACCTCCCGGAGGAGCCGGAAGAATAGCCTTTTTTCGTTCTCGTGAAGAATGATCTTGGGCGCGCGGCTCGAAAGAGTAGAGCCCATCACCCCCCTTTACCCTGCCTTCCCTTTGTGGCATAATTTGTATGCAAAATGGAGCGCTTATGCATCCATCTATGCGGGGAATGTGTATGAGAACGACCCTAAAGCTCCAGCTTATCGCAAGATTCATCGCCGTCATCTGGATCACCACTCTTGTCTGCGCCATCATGGGAACCCTTTTGATAAACAAAGGCACCATGGGGCAGGCCCAGGACAGCGTGACAGCGTCCCTCGATTCGGCACGGGAGGTCCTCAACAACCGGCTCGAGAACGTCGAGAGCAGTCTCTATTTCGCCTCTTCGAGAAGCTCGATCCGGGCTGCCCTTGAGAGGAAAGACCGTTTAAGCTTGGCAGGATACCTGGAAGACATCAAGGAGAAAGGCAGATTCGATATCCTCGACATCACGGACGGGAGAGGGAATGTAGTGCTCCGGGCAAGCAACCCCAGCCTCTTCGGTGACAGCGCAATGAGCGATGATATCGTGAAGGAGGCCCTCGTTACGAGGTCCACGGCCTCTGCCATGGATGTCATCCCTTACGACATAGTGAAGAAAGAGGGGAGCCAGATCGCAGGGAGGTGCCTTATCGGGCCCGTGCAAGGCTCCGGTCCTCGGAAGGCCCGGCCGGCTGGGGGAACGGCTGTGGCGGCATTGGCCCTCATGTCCGCATCACCCATCCTCCGGCCGGACGGCACGCCGGCCGGGGTGCTTTACGGGGGCGAAGTCCTCAACCGAAACGACAAGCTCATAGACAAGATCAGGCACATCCTCTATCAAAACAGGAAGTACCGGGGGAAGGACGCTGGGGTTGTCACCCTATTCCTGAATGACGTCCGGATATCCACCAATGTCCAGGCCCCGGACGGGACAAGGGCTGTCGGATCCACGGTTGCGGAGGACGTGCGCAACAAAGTGCTCAACGAGGGGAGCCGGTGGGTAGGGAAAGCCCTCGTGATCAAGGACTGGTATGTGACGGCCTACGAGCCCGTCAGAAACCTCGCAGGCAAGATCGTGGGCATCCTTGCAGTGGGCATTGTGGAGCAGAAATTTGTCGACATGCGCAGGGAGACCCTTACGATCTTTCTCGGCATCACCCTCCTTGGGATGATCCTCTCCATTGTGGTCGCCACCTATCTTTCAAGCGCCATCGTGCGGCCAATCAATAGTCTCGTCCGGGTGTCACAGAAGATTTCGCAAGGTGATTTTTCCGAGGTCGTCCAGGCCCGCTCGAGGAACGAGATCGGGGAGCTCGAGCGGACGTTCAGCTTGATGACCTCTTCTCTCAGGGAAAGGGACAGGGAGATCATGCGATTGAACGAGCAGCGAATGGCGCGCTCGGAAAAGCTGGCGTCCGTCGGCAGACTCGCGGCGGGGATCGCCCATGAGATCAATAACCCCCTCACGTCGGTCCTCACCTTCAGCTCGCTTCTCCTCCGCAAAGCAGAAGACGAGCAGAAAGAGAAGCTGGGGATCATCGTTAAGGAGACGACCCGCTGCAGGGAGATAGTCAAAGGACTTCTCAATTTTGCGAGGCAGAGTGAGTCCAAGAGAGAACAGTGCGACCTCAACGAGATCATCGAGAATGCCATAAAGCTGACGAAGAATCAGCTGAAGGTGAGTGAAAACCATATTACCATCGTGAGAGAGTTCGGAGAGCTGCCGGCCCTAGAGATCGATCGGAACCAGATGCTCGAAGTCTTTATCAACATGATCATCAACGCGGTCGACGCAATGCCGAAGGGGGGCGAGCTGAAGGCCTCCACAAGGCTGCTTGGCGAAGAAAAGGCAGTCGAGATCAGGATCTCCGATACGGGAAACGGGATCCCTAAAGAAAACCTCGAAAAGATATTCGACCCCTTTTTCACCACGAAGGACGCGGGAAAAGGCACGGGCCTGGGACTGGCCGTCACCTACGGGATCATCGAGGGACACGGTGGCACCATCGATGTGGCAAGCGAGGTCGGGAAAGGCACTAGCTTCGTGATCACGCTACCCTTGAGGCAGCCCTTGGCAGAAGGAAGCTCGGAATCGCAAAGAAAGAATGAAGGGGAGAGCAGGCTCTCACCAGTGTAAGGAGTAATCGATTATGTCCTCTCAGGTTCAATCGGACCAGTATTCCGGATCCCGGGGCAAGGTGCTCGTCATCGACGATGAGGAGTACATATGCAGGAGCTGCGTCGAGGTGCTCCACGACGACGGCTTTGAGGTCAAGGCATTCACGAGGCCGCACGAGGCGTTGAAGCACCTGCGGGAAAAAGCAGCGGACCTCGTCCTTCTCGACCTGAAGATGTCGGAGATCGACGGGATCGAGTGCTTGCGGGAGATCAGGAGTCACTATCCGGAGACCATGGTGGTCATCATCACGGGATACGCAACAGCGGAGACAGCGGTGGCCTCCTTGAAGCTCGGAGCCCTCGACTATGTGTCGAAGCCTTTTACGCCCGACGAGCTTTCCACAGCGGTCAACAGGGCGTTCGAGCACCGGCGGCGGCTGGCGGAAAGGAAGCGCCTCAACGAACAGCGGCTCATGCGGTCGGAGAAGCTCGCATCCATCGGCAGACTCGCGGCAGGCATAGCCCATGAGATCAACAATCCCCTCACCTCGATTCTCACTTTCAGCTCCCTCCTCCTGAGAAAGGCGGAAGAGGGAGAGAAAGAGAAGCTGGAGATCATTGTCAAGGAGACGACGCGGTGCAGGGAGATCGTAAGGGGCCTCCTCAACTTCGCGAGGCAGGGAGAGCCGAAAAAGGAAGACTGCGATGTCAACAAGATCATAGAGGCAGCCCTTTCCCTGACGAAGAACCAGCTGAAGGTGAGCGAGAACCGGATCACGCTGGAGAAAGCCCTCGGAAACGTCCCCCTCCAGCAGCTCGATCCGAACCAGATGCTCGAAGTCTTCGTCAACATCATCATCAATGCCCTCGATGCCATGCATAGCGGGGGGCAGCTGAGCATCACCACCTGCCTCCTGCAAAGCGAGAATTCCGTCGAGATCAGGGTGGCTGACACAGGATGCGGGATCCCTAAGGAGAGCCTGGCCAAAGTGTTCGACCCGTTCTTCACCACGAAAGAGCCGGGCAAAGGCACCGGATTGGGATTGTCCGTCTCGTACGGAATTATCGATGGCCACAACGGGACCATAGATGTGGAGAGCGAGGTGGGGAAAGGGACGACCTTCGTCATCAAGCTGCCCCTGGAATAGCCTTTTTTCGATCGTTGGTGCTAAAAGTTGCCTAGAATGGACGGAAAAGTTTTCGTCATAGACGATGAGGAGAACATCTGCAGGAGCTGCGTCGAGGTGCTCCACGAGGACGGCTACGAGGTCAATGCGTTCACCAAGCCCCAGGAGGCGCTGGGCCGGCTCTGGGAAGAAGGGGCGGACCTCGTTCTCCTCGACCTGAGGATGCCGGGTGCCGACGGCATCGAAATACTGAAAAAGATCAAGCAGCGCCGCCCGGAGACGACGGTAATCATCATAACGGGCTACGCATCTGTCGAGACCGCAGTGGCGTCCCTGAAGCTCGGGGCCTTCGACTATGTCTCGAAGCCTTTCACTCCCGACGAGCTTTCCACGACGGTCAAGAGGGCATTCGAGCACTCGCGGCTCTTGGCAGAGAATAGATACCTGCGGGAAGAGCTGAGCCGTAAGTTCGAGGCCGATAACATGATCGGCGAGAGTCCTGCCATGAGCGAGGTCCGGGAGCTTATCAAACGGGTGGCTCCCACCGACTCGACAGTGCTCATCCATGGGGAGAGCGGGACCGGAAAAGAGCTGGTGGCCCGCGCTATACACCGGAACAGCCAGAGGCGGGAGAAGAACTTCGTCGTTGTCGACTGCGCCAGCCTGGCCCAGAGCGTCATCGAGAGCGAGCTGTTCGGGTACGTGAAGGGCGCCTTCACAGGGGCCACGGAAACGAAGCAGGGCCTCCTCGAGATCGCTGATGGCGGAACCCTCTTCCTGGACGAAATCGCCAACATCAACCTGGATATCCAGGCAAAGCTCCTCCGGGTCCTGCAGGAGCAGGAGTTCAAGAGGGTCGGGGACTCCAAGAGCCGCAAGATGAATATCCGATTCGTGGCTGCCACGAACCGGGACCTGGAGAAGATGATGAGCGAGCGGTCGTTCAGGGAGGACCTCTTCTATCGCCTCGACGTGTTCCGCATCTACATGCCCCCATTGAGGGAACGGAAAGACGATGTCCCCCTCCTTGCTCGCTATTTCCTCGACTCTTTCGTGAAGAGCATGCACAAGGACGTGCTGGGTTTTTCCTCGGACGCCCTCATCCTGCTCAAAGAATACGACTGGCCGGGTAACGTCAGGGAGCTGAGAAACATGGTGGAGCGCCTCGTCATCATGGTTGACGAGCCCGTCGCGGACTCGCCCGAGGTCGCCTATGCCCTCGGGGGAAAGGCCCGCCGCATAT
>CAYZAF010000064.1:0-3939 GCA_964476435.1 uncultured Syntrophaceae bacterium | reverse complement strand
TCCCTACAATAGTATATATATTCTACTAGGGAGGCTGGGGCGTTGGCAAAAAGCCGGACAAGAGAGCGTATCCTCGCGTTTATCTCTGCCTTCAAGAAGGAGAAGGGGTATGCCCCTACGGTAAAGGAGATCGCAGAAAGCTGCAACATCACGAGCGTATCGGTCGTCCAGTACCACCTGGATCATCTCGAACAGGCCGGCGCCATACGACGGGAGAGGAAGAAGTCGAGGAGCATAAGCCCTGTGGGTGAAAGCAGGCAGGCGAATGATATCCCCCTCCTCGGGGTCATCGCAGCCGGCCATCCCATCGGGATACCCGATGCCAACACCTGGGATAGAGTGACCAGCCGCATAGAGGTGCCGACGTACATAACGGAGGGAAGGCAAGGGGTCTATGCCCTGCAGGTGCGCGGCAATTCCATGGTGGATGCCATGATAGGGGACGGCGATATCGTCATCATGCTCCAGACGTACGACATAAAAAACGGCGACGTGGCAGCCGTCTGGCTGAAGAACGACCAGGAAGTCACGCTGAAGAAGGTCTATTTCGAGGGCGACCGGGTACGCCTTCAGCCCTGCAACCCCTTTATGATTCCCCTTTATCAGCCTGCCGGAAACGTGGAGATCCAGGGAAAACTGATCGGCGTCTTGAGGATCGCCGATGAATCGCGGCGAATGTAAGTCTGTCCGTGCCCGTAGCACGCCCTTTCAGACGCAAGGGCAGTCGCGGTTAAGGGGGTGCTGCCCTTTCTCTCGGGAGGCGAAGAGGGGCGGATAGGGGCACGCGGGAAAGCAGTTGTTTTTGCCGGGTCCTTGTATTAATCTTTAAAATCCAGGGGTTGGCGTCCTGGGAAGGACATTTTTCCCATCCCAAAAGAGGCTCCTTTGAGCGAAAGGAACCACGCAGACAAGGCAGAAGACACGGCCCGCAATAATCGGGCATTTTCGGTTCCCCTATGTATGAAGAATACTTTGGTCTGAGGAAAAAGCCTTTTTCGATCGTGCCTGACCCCGCTTATTTCTTTATGAGTAAGGGCCACCGGGAGGCCCTTGCCCACCTCATGTACGGGATCGAGAACGAAGGAGGCTTTGTCCTGCTCACCGGGGAAGTGGGGACGGGCAAGACCACCGTCTGCCGTCGTCTTCTCCAATCCATGCCCGACGACGTGGAGGTTGCCTTCATTCTCAACCCCAAGGTGTCGGCCGAGGAATTGCTCGCAACGATCTGTGATGAGTTTCAGATCACCTATCCAGAGGGCACGACGAGCATCAAGGTCTTTGTGGCCCGCATCAACGATTACCTCCTCGACCTGCACCAAAAGGGGCGGAGGGCAGTGGTTATTATCGAGGAGGCGCAAAATCTCACGCCGGAAGTATTGGAGCAGCTGCGTCTCCTCACGAACCTGGAGACGAACCAGCGCAAGCTGCTCCAGATGATCATGCTAGGACAGCCGGAGCTGAGGAAGATGCTCCTCCACCCGCAGCTGCGCCAGCTCTCCCAGCGGATTACCGCTCGCTATCACCTGGGCCCCCTTGCGAGGGAAGAGGTTCAGCCCTACATCGACTATCGTCTCTCGGCCGCCGGCCTCGTTCGGGGCCAACTCTTTGCCCGGGGCATTGGGAGGAGGCTTTTCCGCTTGAGCGGAGGGGTTCCGAGGCTCATCAACATCATCTGTGACAGGGCGCTTCTGGGCGCGTTCGTCCAGGGGAAAGACATGGTTGACGTACGCACCCTGAGGACAGCCGCGCGGGAGGTATTCGGTCCGGACATGCCCCGCCCTTACCGGAATCGCGTTTTCCGGATAGCGGGGCTAGTAGCGCTCCTTTGTGTGTGCATTGCCCTTGGAGCCACCTACCTCGCGCAAAAGGGGCACTTCCTGCGGCAGGGGATCTCCCGGACAAAGGTGGAGGACCCCGCAGCAGAGGAGAAGGTCAACATGGTGAGGCCGGATGCACTCGACAGGTCAGGGCCGGGGAAGGACGGGCCGGTTGTTGCGCTTGCCAGCCTGGAGCGACCCGCAGGCACGGCCGGGGCAAGACTGAAGGAGTCGGCGTACGGCGCCCTTTTTGCCCAGTGGCATGCGGACTATTCCCCTGGCGGCCAGGAAGTCTGCGATCAGGCCCAGGCGCAAGGGTTGCGATGTCTTAGGGCCTCAGGCGGCTTGAGCGACCTCAAGAATATGAACAAGCCTGCGGTCTTGACGCTCGTGGACGAGAAGAAACGCCAATACTACGGTACCGTGACCTCCCTCGAAGGGGATCGGGCCGTCATCGCCATGGGAGACGAGATAAGGACCGTCGACGTCAGGGAGATTGCGAGATGGTGGTCCGGAGAGTATCTGCTCCTCTGGCGTGAGCCTCCGTCTTACAGAGGGCCCTTGCGGCCGGGACAGAGCGGGCCTATGGTCGCATGGGTGGAAGAGCAGCTTGCCTTTGCAAGGGGCGAAGCGGTTCCTGCAGTCAGGGAGAAGACGTATAGCCGTGCCATGGCGGAACAGGTGAAGGACTTCCAGCTCGAGAGCGGCAATGTGCCTGATGGCATTGTGGGGGCAAGGACAATCATCGGTCTGAGCGCTTTTGCAATCAACGGCGATCCTTGCCTGTACGACGGAAAGGAGAGAACCAGAGATGTCTTACATCCTTGAGGCCCTCAAGAAAGTCGAGCAGAGGCGCGAGCAGGAGGATGCGTCTAAGCCGCCGACGTTTTCCGCCGAGAGGGTAGAGGAGCGCAAGAAGATAGCCGTGTGGCCCTACGTCGTTGCCGCGGCCCTGCTTCTCAACGCGGGCCTGGCCCTGTGGCTCTTCGGCCCGTGGAAGCCCCATGGAGGGGAGCCTTCTCTGTCCGCTCTACCCGTGGAGCCCCTTTCTGCGCCATCGGCTCGGAGCGAGGAAGGAATAGCTAAGCCCCCTGCCCTCGCCGCGGAAATCGTGAAGAACGAGGGGACCCCCTCTAGAGACGTCGAGAGAAAGGCCACCCCGAGAGCGGGCCGCAAGGAAGCGGCCGTGCCCCCGAAGGTCCGGAACAAGGGAGAAGAGGAGAGGGCTGCTTCCCTTGTCCCAATCCCAAAGGAGCCGGCGTCGCCGGCGCAAGTGCCTGAGGAGGTCCAGGTGCTCGTGGAAAAGCCCCCAGTCGTCGCCGCCCCCGCCGGAAAGGTAGTAGCCTTGAGCGATCTGCCCCCTTCCGTACGCAGCTCCCTGCCGGAATTCAAGGTATCGGGCCACGCCTATGGCCCTGACGCCCAAACGAGGGTGGTGAGGATCAATGAGAAGATCCTTCAGGAAGGGCAGGAGCTCTCCCCGGGCTTGAAGGTGGAGGAGATCGTTCCCGACGGGATCATCTTGAGCTACGGCGGCTACCGGTTTCGCATCCCAGCCAAGGTAAACTAGACCGCCTGACCGAAAGCCCCTCACCTGATCCGGAAAACGCTTCTCCCTTGGACCTCCGTCCCTCATCAGGAGCATTGCCTATTTCAAGAACAACCCCACCGTCCGCTTACGAAGGCTATTCCTTCCGATTTGCTACGCCTCCGCCCTAACGGCAGCCTCTTACCTCTGATGGTGATCCCCTTCCCACCCCGAACATTACGCCCCCCGGAATACAAGACCCGTCCGCTTACCAAGGCTATTCCTTCCGATTACGCTTCCGCCTCCACGCTGACCCGTTTACCACTCCAGACTCGCTCACGCGCCGATTGCGAAGCCACCCGCGAGACGGGAATATTATTGGTCGCGGGTTCCCGGCTTTTGCCCTTTTGCTCTGTGGTCGTCCGCAAACAAGAGCGCCCTGTTATGAGGTTGTGCCTCGGTATCAGGCGCGTGGACTGGGGTGAAGCCCCGCACTAAACGTGCGGGGCTTACACACCATTTTCGTCACGCTCGTCTATCCGTGAACGGGTACCCCAGCGCTCCCGGCGATGCGAATCGAGAAGGAACAGCCTT
>CAYZAF010000063.1:0-4514 GCA_964476435.1 uncultured Syntrophaceae bacterium | reverse complement strand
GGCGCAATAAGGGGCCGAGCCAGCTGTGGGCACCAAGGCCATCGTCGAGCTGACGTTGATGATCGACCCATCCTTTTGAGCCATCATGTATGGCATGACGGCCTTCGCGCAGTTAAACTGGCCTTTCAGATTGACGGCGAGAACACGGTCCCACTCGTCATCATCGATTTCCAGGGTCGGCATAAGCCATGAGGCGGTTTTCGTCGAAGCGATGCCTGCGTTGTTCACGAGGATGTCTATGCGACCGTATGTCTCCTTGACCTGTTTGGCCATCTTGTTGGCTGAATCGAAGCTCGATACTTCTGCCACTACGGCGATGGAGTCACCGCCCAATTCGGCTATGTACCGGCTCATCTCTTCGACTAGGTCAGGCGTGCTCCCCACCAAAGCCACCTTCGCACCGACCCTTGCGAATTCGAAAGCTGTCACTCTTCCTATTCCCCTGCCGGCCCCTGTAATGACTGCGACCTTTCCTGTTAACATGCCTTTCCCCCTAAACCTACCTAAAAGTGTTTCACCCTAGTTCTCGCTCGGCACCGTGCGGAGCGAGAACGACCCGTCAGGCTGTGGAGACCATTCCCGGGCCTGGGTGGGCAACTCATCACTGATGGCCGATCTTTACAACGGGCTGGGAGCCCGTCCTTCCGCCTCGAATGAAGAGCGGTGTGACACACCTCCTTATGAATTCCCATCGTTTCCTTCGCTTCCGGCTTCAGATCGCTCCAGGACCGAGGCCGTCGCTACCCTCTTTAGTACATTTCCACGACCGGGTCGGCGCATCGTGCCTGCCCGAGTATGACATAGGGTATTTGCGGATGCTTCTCGGCCAGAATCGCCTGAGCCACCCGCCGGCCTTTTTGAAGGCCGTCCTCCAGATCGGTCTTGTTGATGAAGGGGACGATCGTCGCTGCGGTCGGGGCTCCTTTCGGTATGCCTCCTGGACAGGTAATCAGTCTGGCTATCATTTCGGGAGAAACGGGCGTCCCCAACGGCGTTTGAAGCAGCTCCGCAGCTGTCGCAGAACGGAAGACATTGCCTTCTTCGAGTCGACGTCCTAGGGCGTCTATGCCGACAACGGCGATGACGAGAGTCGTATTCGGCGGGATCACCGGCTCATAGCTCCGTGGCGCTTTCAGAGGGCGACGGGCTGCCCCGTCCGCCTCGATAATGAGGTAAGAAACACCCCGCACTTGGGAGAGCGATGAGGCCACATCCGGGGTGATGCCCGTCAATCTGCCCGAGGCGTGTTTTTCAGAAGCCACGGTGATGTGATGACGGCCGTCCACCGCAGCGGCCACCTTGCAGAGCAGAGCCTCTTCCTCTGTTTCCGTGATGAGCTCTTCTGTTTGCCCCAGCGTAGGCGCCATGATCTTGGTCGTCGTCGTGGTGATGACGCAGGACCCATTGACAGCCAGTTCACCGGCGAGGCCAAACATCAGTGTCGTCTTTCCTCCGCCGCCCACGAGGCAGACAACTTCTTTCTGCCTGATATCTAAAGCTTCCTTCAGTGTCATGCACACCTTCCAGAGTCTGAAGGGGTAAAGCGGGCGCTAGGGCACTAGGCTAGCGAAAGACCGAGCCCGGAGCACAATCCTTTGCCGCCCTGGCGGTGCCGATACGGAGCTTCTCGTCAGGCTCCACGGAAACGAGCATCTTGCCAATGCTACTCCTCCATTCTCCATAAAAGGATACCCATATCGGCGCTCAATTCCTGCTCGATTGCCCTGTCTTCCTCGGCGCATCCGTACAGCGCGCAAATTGTAGCCAGAATGCAAAATCTGTCCGGCGTCCTCCCCGAGGCCTCCAGCCGGCTGGCCAGTTCTTCGGCAACCTGAACCGGAGTCTTTTTCTCTCTTTCGATGCCGGCAAAGGACTCGTAAGAGAACGTTCTTCCCAGATCCTCAAGCTTGTCCCGGATGCGCCGAATATCGGGCCTCGGGTTAAGGGGGGCGCGGAACGCCCGGACAATCTCTTGAAAACGGCCATCGCGGCGTATCTTTCCCGAGGCTATGCAAATGCACCATTTCCTCGAACACCTCTCCATTTTCAGGATATCTTTTGTCGTCTTCACCGCTATTGACAGGGCGGATAGGACAATGTCGAAAGATCCCAAGAGACCGGCGGCTTCGGGAACAATCTGCCTCCATGAGGCGTGGACGGTTTTCAGGCCCTGGATGCCCAGGCGCTGCGCTTCTGAGGTTAGACGGGCCAGCATATTTCCAGAGAAATCCAAAGCAGTCACCGAAGCTCCCATCAGGGCGAGGGGCAGGGAAAAAGCACCGGTTCCGCACCCTATGTCTAGCACCTTCGCCCCTTCGATGGAGAGACATCTTGCTTCTATGATTTCCATGACACCTTCGGTAAATGAAAGGGGGTCACTTTCAAATGGAAGGGGGTACGTAGAGGCTTTTTGATCCCAGAATAGAGGATCCTCTAATCTGGCACTGCGATCGCGGCCAACAGCAGTGTGCATGCTTGTCCTGCTGGCGATCCCGCGCGGAAGATCCGCAGAGAGTGACATTTACATTATATAAGATAATATATAACGCGTAGTCAAGGTTTATTTGAGCACGGCACGCGCTCTCTCATCCTATACTCACGTATCTTTTTTTCGATCAGTTCTCTCGGCGACGAGGCCGGCCCCTCGTAACAGGGCCTGTTAAGGGCATCGGGGTATTTTGCAGAAGAGCCGGTGGGCAATGCCGGCCGTCTCGCCCGCTCCCTTTATGACGACCGACACGTCTCTCATTCTGCCTCCTGTACCGCCCAGCCTCGCTGCGGCCGGACCAGTGTCAGACAATAGGCATCAGTAATTCCACGATACCCCTCGTGCCGTCCACCCGTAGGAGGTCTCCCTCTTTGATAACTCTGGTAAGGCCAGCCACGCCCACTACCGCCGGAATGCCATATTCCCGCGCATACCCGGAAGCTATGCCCGCCTGGCCCCCGCATTCCGTGGCCATGGCGCACGCTTTGGACATGACCACCGCAAGGTGTGGTGAAGCCTTTTCAGAGAGTATCACGGTCCCTTTCCCTACGCGGGCCAAATCCTCTTTGCTCCTTACGACCGCGGCCCGACCTATCGCCGTCCCCATAGACGCCGCCCGCCCCCTCATCAGCCCCACGACGGTGTATCCGTCGGGAATGGTTGCTTTTCGCCCCTCCTCTTTGAGAACCGGCGCGGGTTCTTCAGAGAGCCTGTTCCGCACATTCAAACGTGTCTTCATGAGTCCTCCTTTCCGTTTGTCGTTTCCTTCGCTATTCCCAAAAGCCGAAGGCTGCATGCCGGGAGAAAGAGCCTTCCAAGAATCTTTTCCGGGGTCAGGGGCGTGTCTGGGCCTTTATATGACAGCATATATAACGATACCAAAAAAAATCCTCCCAATTCGCGCTTGCTTGACGATAACCCGTCTTCTCCGACCCACCGTCTCATCCGGCGGCGTGTGCGCTCTCCCACACTGCCTTCCTATTTCCTCGACGGATTGAGCACCCCCTTGGCCAGAACCTTTCTCGCCAGATCCTGCGTAACTGCCATATGGCTCTTGTGGGAGAGCACATCCTTGCTTCGTTCGAGGTAGACAATGCCCAGGAAGGACGACCATATAACTTCCGAAAGGGTCCTGTAGTCGCAGTGCATGAACATTTTTTTTCCTATGCCATACTTCACTATCTTGTGCTGAAGGGCAACTACTTTGGCGCCGGATGCGTGGAGGATATCGCGTAGCTCGGGCGAGAGGCTGCCGATCATCTCGCTCTGGTGGAAATACTGCCAGGCGGTGAACGCCACGGGATCCTTCTCATAGAACCTCTGGAAGCACTCCCACAGTTTTTCCAGCAAGTCTTCCTTGACGGTCTCCCGGCTGTCGTACAGTTCTTGCAGGATACGGGCAAAGTACCCCGCATGAGCCACTATAGCGCTTACGAGTATCTCCTCTTTATTCTTGAAGTAGAGATAGAGGGCGGCCCGGCTGAGCTCCGACCGCTCCGCGATCCGGTCCATGGTGATCGCGTGGTAGCCGTCCTTGTCGTATATGCTCATCGCCGCATCTATGGCCAATTCTTTCTTGGCCTCCCTCTCGCGTTTTTTCCTTTCCAAAATACCCATTAGACTAATATTCCATTTATGAGACGTTATGTCTATAATATAGATCGAACGTAATGAGGTGTCAAAGGATTTGTGCAAGTTCCCTAAGGCAGGGCCATTCCGGGAGCCAATCGATGCTCCATGCGGTGCCCGCGTGGTGTAAGCGCGAGCAGGTTAGAAGCTTTGATGCATACTATGCGATGAGATGCGCCGTAGGCGAAGGAGCGCTCGTGTCCGGAGTTCCAAGGAGATAGCAATGTCAAAACCACACGATGTCACGGTTTGCCCATTTTCAAAGACAGTCTGCAGAGAATGCGCTATTTACAGGGGCCGCCACTTCGAGCTCTGTGCAGCCCACAATTACCGTCTGAAAACAACGAAGGGGAAGGAGACGAAAGCTCGGAACACTGAGGTGTTCACGAAGTGGGAG
>CAYZAF010000062.1:0-11449 GCA_964476435.1 uncultured Syntrophaceae bacterium | reverse complement strand
TTCGCCCATCTGAGTGGATATCAGATCGGGCTCGTGACTGCTGAAACGTCTTCCGATCCCGTTAACAACAATCACTGCGGCAACTTGCAGCTAAGGCATAAGTCTTGCTTCGGAATGGATACTACTAGGTGTTGAACATGGGTCCCTTCGTCCCCGACCTTCTGGACAAGGGGCCGCCCTTCGCCGGATGGGGGCAGCAACGACCCCCCTTAAACTCTATGCGGAGCTTACCGATGATGCAGAAAAGTATACCTTTCACAGAAAGCCAGAAAACGGAGCGATTGAAATCGAGGTATTGAAAAACGAAGGAGGAGATCGAGATGGCAGCAGCAAGTGTGCCGGACAAATGGGATCATGAAACCGAGGTACTGATAATCGGAGCGGGAACAGCAGGGCTTCCTTGCGCCATCACAGCGGCGGAATCGGGGGCCAAGGTAACAGTCCTGGAGCTTACAACAATCACCGGTGGCAGCGGAAGTCTCATTTTTGCGGGTGCGTCTTTTGCGGGCACTGAATGGGAAAAGAAAGGGGGGATCAAGGATTCGCCTGACCTTCTATACAAAGATGGCGTTGCAGCGGGCGGCGTGCCTGAGCTATGGCGGGTGTACGCGGATAACCAGGTCGACACGTTCAAGTGGCTCCTCTCGCTTGGCATACAACCAGACCGTGACGACTTCGTCATGCCCCCGGGTCATAAGGTGGAACGGCTGCACTTCTATAGAGGGGCCGCTGCCATGCAGAGGATAGAAGAAAGAGCCAGGGAGTTGAAGAACATTGAGATAGTGTTCGAACATCGGGCACGGAGGCTGATCAGAGATCCGTCTACCGGAAGGATTCTGGGCGCTGAAGTAGAGAAAAAAAGCAAAATGATGACCTTTCGGGGCACAAAGGCGGTGGTGTTGACGACGGGGGGATTCGGCCGCAACCGTGACATGATTGCGGAGTACGGCGAACGTTACATCGACTGCGTACCTGCCATGGCGCCAGGGCATTTCGGCGACGGACTGAAGATGGCCCTTGACGTGGGGGCTGCAACGAAACATATCGGTCACGCGGTGGTGACATCCTTACCGGTGTGCGACACCACGAAATCCGACAGGCCTTATTTCGCCATCAGTTTTGGAGGCGTCGCCGTTAATCTGAATGGTAGGCGTTTCTATGATGAGTCATGCCCCAAGGGCTATTACGGAAATCTGACGGATGCGGCCCTTGACGAGCCCGACGGCCAGATGTTTATCGTCTATGACAGCAGGATCAGGAATCACCCCATCGTTTTGCCCAGCGTCACAACAGCAAAGGAATATTCGGCCGACACATGGGAAGACCTCGCAAAGGCAGCGGGCATCAAAGACCCCGCGCTCTTTGCAAAGACCATGGAGAAGTACAACGAAGACATTGAGAGTGAAGGCTACGACACGGTGTTTGGACGCAGGTACTTACAATCTGTTTACGGCGATCCCGTCATGCTGGATGCCCCGCCCTTCTATGCCGTCAAGTCTCATCCCTCGTTGACCTCCTTTAAGGGAGGCATCAAGATCAATACCCGCTGCCAAGTAATCGACAACTACGGCGAGGTGATTCCTGGCCTCTATGCGGTGGGCGAGGTGACGGGCGGTCTCGTTGGAAAAGGGACCTATCTGGGAGGTCTTATGTGGCCCGCATCGATGACCTTTGGGAGGCTGGTTGGCCGAAGCGCGGCGTTCGAGACCCCGTAGCGTGTTTCACCGGGCCATGAGGTTCTTGAGCCTCCTAAGTTAATGAGGCCATCTCCTGGGAATCATTACCCGTGAGAACAGGCTGGGGCAAACAAGAAGAGGTGGAGCGATGAAGGCAGTAGTATTGCGGTCCGGCAGAGAATTTGGCTTGGCGGACATCCCGAAGCCCCCATTGCAGAGAAACCATGACGTGATTGTAAAGGTGACCATTGCGGCTATCTGCGGGTCCGATATCCACGCCAAGCACGGGGTCATACCGGGCTATGGACCGGGAGCGGTCATGGGCCACGAATTTGCCGGTGTTGTGGAAGAGGTCGGCTCCGACGTGATTAATTTCAAGCCCGGAGACCGGGTTGCGGCAGCACCGATCACCTGGTGCGGTGTCTGCCCTAACTGCAAACGGGGCGATTCTCCGCACTGCAGGCTTGGCGGCGTTTTTGGTGGTGGAGAGATCTTCGGCAAAGGGCTCGGCGGCGCGCAAGCCGGGTACATTCGAGTGCCTTACGCCGACAACTGTCTCGTTCACATACCGGACAACGTCCCGGATGAGCAAGCTGTGCTGGTGGGAGACATTTTTGCGACCGGATATAAGGCAGCGAGAGACGCGAATATCCAGACGGGCGACACTGTGGTCGTATATGGCTGCGGCCCGGTTGGGATGGGTGCGATCATTTCCGCTTTTCAGTTCGGGCCGAAAGCGGTCTACGCGGTCGAGTTGCTCGATAACCGGCTTGCTATTGCAGAGGGATACGGGGCAACAACGATCAACGGTAACGAGCCGGACGTGGTGGAGAGGGTTCGAGCGATTACCGGCGGAGAAGGGTTGGATGTTGCAATTGAGGCGGTCGGCGAGCCGGTGACGTTTATGAACGCCTTGAGGTCCGTGAGGAACGACGGAATGGTCTCCGTGGTTGGCCTCTTCCCCGGACCGGTCGAGTTTCCGCTCCACGAAATGGGCTTCTACGGCATAAGGTTGGTAATGGGCCTGGGCGCGCCTTCCCACATGGGCAAGCTCATGGCGCTTGTCGAATCGGGGAAGGTCAGCCTCGGTGCTTTAGTGACCCACGTTTTCCCGCTCGAGGAGGCGATTGAGGCATACGAGTTGGTCGAGAACCACAAGGATCAATGCCTCAAGGTTTTGCTGGAGCCGTAGGCGAATAGGGTAGGGATCGGCAAAGGCGTCCCGTGGGCACAACCAGAAGAACTGTCAGAACCACATGCAAAAGCTGCCACGGAATATGCGGGGTCCTTGCGACCGTGGAAGATGGAAGAATCACCCGCGTCGAAGGGGATCCGAATTCGCTCACGCGCGGGGCTTTGTGCTCCAAGGGTGCGGCGGGTGTTCAGCATGTCTACAACCCCAACCGCCTTCTCTATCCCGTCAAAAGAAAGGGAGAGAGGGGCGGCGGAGAATGGGAGAGGATAAGCTGGGAAGAGGCGCTTGATACGATCACCGGCACACTGAAAAGATCGATAAACGACTTTGGGCCTAGGTCGGTCGCGGTGGGTCAGGGCACCGGCAGGGGCTATAATGAATATACTCTCAGGTTTACCCGTTCCATCGGCACCCCCAATTTCGCCTCCATTGGGTATATCTGTTACATTCCGAAGTTGGCCATGACCGGAATTACCGTCGGCGGCAGGCTCTATGGCGATTACCACGGGTGGGGCGGGGAGTATCCGAAGACGCATATATCCTGGGGGAAGCAGCTTGAGGTCAGCAATGCCGATGGGGAGATATCCACGTGGTTTCTCCACGCCCTCGATAAGGCAAAGAATCTCATACTCGTTGACCCAAGGGCTACGAGACTTGCAGGAAGGGCGAACCTCTGGTTGAGACTGAGGCCGGGCAGTGCGGTTGCCCTCGCTCTGGGTATGATGAATGTGATCATAAACGAAGAGCTTTACGACAAGGAGTTCGTGCGGGACTGGACGTACGGGTTCGATCAGTTGAGGGAGAGGGTCAGGGAATACCCTGTAGAAAAGGTGTCGGAAATAACATGGGTTCCCAGGGAAAAGATAGTCCAAGCAGCAAGAATGTTTGCAGTGGACAAGCCTGGGTGTATACAGTGCGGGCCGTCCATAGAAGCGAGCAACAACGCCGCCCAGAATCACCGTGCCGTATTATGCTTGCTGGCTTTGACGGGCAATATCGAGAGGCCCGGGAGCATGGTCAACTGGATATCGCACGACGCCGGTCCGCAGGAGGAGTGGGCCCGTGAGATCCCAGCCCCGAGGGAGGTCGGGATAGGAAGCGAGAACTACGTGGGGTTGCAGATTTTCGACATGATGCATTTCGATACGGCCGTCAAGCAGCTCGTAGAAGGAACATCTGAGCTGAAGGCGTTGCACGTCGAGGGGAGCAACCCCTTTGCGTGCTACGCAAACAGCAAACAGGTAAAAGAAGGACTGTTGAAACTGGATTTCATTTCCGTAGCAGACCTTTATATGAATCCCTTCGCAGAATACGCCGATATTGTCTTGCCCGTAGCACACTGGCTGGAGACAGACGACATCCTCGACATGCATCCGCGCTTCGTTATCGGGGCCGTGAACAAGGTCGTGGAACCCCAGGGCGAGGCATGGTCGGATGCAAAGATTTACAATGAGCTTGGCAAGAGGATCGCTCCTGAGTATTGGTTCGATGACGTGGAGAAGATGCTCGATGACCGCCTGAAAAAGGCCGGCATAACCTGGAAGCAGTTCAGCGAGATGGGCTGTCTTGCTAAAACGGGGAAAGAGCAGTCCTACTACAAATACAAGACCGACTACTGGAGAAAAGGAGGGGGTTTTCCCACACCGTCCGGAAAGGTGGAACTCTATTCGAATGTCATGAAGGAGTGGGGGCTCGACCCTCTCCCGTACCACTTAGAGCCGAACGAAAGTCCTTACTCCACGCCGGGACTCTACGAACAATACCCGCTTGTCCTCACCACCGGGGGACGTCTGCCCAACTTTTTTCACACCCAGAATCGGCAGGTTCCCTGGCTGCGGAAGATACAACCCTATCCGTTAGTCCAAATGCATCCCGAAACGGCCGAGAAGCTGGGCATCAAGGATGGAGAATGGGTATGGATCGAAACGCTCAGGGGCAGGATACAACAGGTGGCGGAGGTCTTTGAAGGCATAGATCCCAGGGTGATCAATATTGAAGCGGCCTGGTGGTACCCCGAGGATTCCGGTCCCGATCACGGCATGTTCAAGAGCAACGCCAACGTACTGACCAGCAATGACCCGCCCTACGATCCGGTTCTTGGTTCCGTTTCGCTGAGGGCGTTGTTGTGCAGGGTCTACAAAATGGAGGCTTGAAGACGCAGAGGACCATATTCATCGACACAGACAGATGCATAGGTTGCTACGCTTGCGTCGTGGCTTGCAAAGCGGAGCACGGTCTAGGACCTCATCCGACAAATCCCCCTGTCGCCACTCCGGAAGGCCCGGAGTTGATCCGCGTATACCGAATTGGACCTCAGATGCGCGGGGATGAGGTGTATCAATACTTTCTTCCCATTGCCTGCATGCATTGCCTTGACGCCCCGTGTATCGCGGCTTGTCCCCGTTCTGCCATCTACAAGGATGGCGAAACGGCGGCAACATTGGTCGACGACAGCAGATGCATAGGCTGCAAGTTCTGTCTCTGGGTCTGCCCCTATGGGGCCCCCCAGTTTTATGAGGGTAAGATGAAACTGTGCGACCAGTGCCTTGATAGACTCAAAGAAGGAAAGAAATACACTGCCTGTGAAGCTGTCTGCCAGGCCAGAGCGATATATGTCGGTCCGCCTGGCGACATCTCGAATAGGATAGGGAGAAAAGCAGCCGAAAGGATCTGGTCCGAAAAGCATGCCGGGAAATAGTGATACGATGAGAATTGTGGTGATCGGGAACGGCCCTGCCGCAATGAGCGCTATTAAGGCAATTGCAGCTCACAAAGCCATGCTATCCGGCTCAAAGGCCGATGTCACCATCATCTCGGCCGAGACTTGCCAGGCCTATTCCCCCATGTTTCTGGTCGACTATCTAACGGGCGCTCTGCAGTTGGATCAGATCTTGCTGCGAGAAAGCTATGGTCTGGCCTGCAGGCGGCTGCAGGGAGAAAAGGCCACCAGGGTCTGCGACGAGAGAAACAGCGTGATCCTGGAAAATGGAAAAGAGATCGAGTATGACAGACTGCTCATCGTGAGCGGGGCATCTCCGATCGTGCCGGCCATAAGGGGCGTAGAGAAAGAAGGCGTGTTCTTTTTGAATAGACTGGATGACGCAGAAAGGCTTTCACGGCGGATTCGTATTGCGACGAAGGTAATCGTCATAGGTGCAGGAATGGTCGGCGTGGAGGCGGCAATAGCCTTCCGGAAGATGGGTAGGAATGTATCGGTTATTGAAGCAGTTGACCATATTCTGCCCCAGATGTTGGACAAGGAACTTGCTGACCGTGCGGAAAAAAAACTGTGCTCCCTAGGGATTCAGTTTATGTTGGGAGCGAAAGCATCTGAAATAGTGGGAAGTAAAGTCTCGACAGGAGTCGTAGTAGGGGATAAGGAGATAGAGGGAGACCTGATCCTCGTCGCTACTGGAGTGATGCCGAACGTCGATTTCTTGGAACGTTCAAACGTGACGATCAACAAGGGAATCATCGTCGATGAAAAGATGCGGACAACCGTTCCAAATATATACGCCGCCGGCGACGTGGCTGAATCAATTGACCCTTACGGCGGCCGTGAGATCCTGCCAAACTGGTACAACAGCGCCGAACAAGGATGGATCGCTGGGTGCAACCTGATTGGTCTCGATATTACGTGTCCCTATTCTCCCCCGGTGAGTGTGCTGAAGGGTGCTGAACCTGCAGTTGTCGCCGTTGGTCGGGTATACGGTGACGCAGACTATGAGATTCTATCTTACCGCGATACGTGTCGAGGCATCTACGAAAAGATGTTCTTGAGAGATGAGCGGATGGATGCTTATCAGGCAATAGGAATGGTAGACAAAGTGGGTCTCATGTACAACTACATTAGAGGCCGGAAAGACTTGCGGGTAATCAAGGAGGAACTGAACAGAAGCGTCTTTGGAGCAACGCTGATGTGTCATTGAGAGATCGCCGGGATATTTGAACGAGGTGATGTGAAGGGTGGACGCATAGGAGGAGATATGGAAGTGGATAGACAGTTTACCGAACGAGTCAAAAGACAGATTTTGTACGGGCACGATATTGCTGCACCCTCTGTGAAGGCTGATAAATGCAAGGGCTGCGGGCAATGCGCGAAAGTTTGTCCGGTCCTGGTGTTTGAAATTGTGGATAAGAAGGCGACCGTCGTACGTGGGGAGAAGTGTTTTGCCTGCGGCCACTGTTGGTCGGTCTGCCCTGAAGAGGCGGTCCGTCAGGACGAGGTCGTGACTTCGACAACCCTGAAACCCGGACGTGGGCCCGCTGTGCCCCCAGATAGACTCCAGCTGCTGATCAGGGAGAGACGTTCGGTCCGTTTGTTCAAGGACGAGACTGTATCACGAGAGTCGCTTCTTCAGATAATTGACGCCGGCCGTTACGCCCCCACAGGGACCAACCGGCAGGGCGTCGGCTACGTTGTTCTGCCCACAAAAGACAAACTGTCCGAGTTTCGATCTTTGGTCGAAAGTTTTCTCGAAAGAACGTTCAAGGCAGCGCAGGATAGGGCAGCGTCCTCTCTACGGGCCATGAAAGAGGTTTCTCCGATGGACGCTATTCTGTGCTACCACGCGTCCAATTACGAAGACGTGAAGAATCGCAAAGAGACAAGTGCCTACTTCGCTCTGCCCTTTGGATCGGCAGCAATCATCACCCACGGGCAACCCTCCGATGCAATGTCGCCGTTCAACTGTTCCGTCGCCCTCTACAATTGCTCATTAATGGCTCATAGTCTCGGACTCGGCAGCTGTTTCATGGGCTTTGCGGTAGCTGCCGCAAACACGGACGAAACGACAAGGCGTTGGCTTAATTTTCCAAAGGAGAACCGGGCATATGCGGCCATGGTCTTGGGATATCCCCGTGTTAAATATCGCCGTCTCATTGAGCGCAAGACGCCTGAGATAAGGTGGGTCTAAGCGCCGACCTCACGGAGCAACCGAACATGCGGTATCGATTGAGCGTCTTGAAGCTCGGCGCTACGGGCGGTGCGGACCTTGCCTTGGCAGATAGGGCGAGTGATTTAGAAGATAGAAGACCCATGAAAAGAAGGAGGGAGATGTCCGATGGGAAGAAACGGCCCATTCACTAAGCTGCTTGAACCCGGCACAATAGGGAAGGTGAAGATTAAGAACCGAATAGTCAGGACCGCCGCTGGGGTAGATTATCTCGATAAGGACTATTTTGTAATGAGAGAGCGAGAGCTGCCTTTCTACGAGGCACTAGCCAGGGGTGGAGTCGGTCTGATTATCCTGGGAGTCGTCGGTACGGACTATCCTCTGGGTACTATCATCGAGAGCCAAGTCCGTCTCGATGACGACAAGTTCATCCCTGGCCTCAAGGAAGTAGCGGAGGTAGTGCACAAGTATGATTGCCCCATATTCCTGCAAATAGCCCATGCCGGAGCCTGGCACGGGCTGCTCGGTGACGGGCTTGAGCCGGTATCCTCTTCAGCAATGTCCAGAAGTGAATTACAGCTCTTGGGAATGGACTTTGGCACTGCAGTGAGAGAATTGACTATCCCTGAGATTAAGGAAATTATCAACGGATTCGTTAAGACAGCGGAAAGGGCAAGGCAAGCCGGCTTCGACGGTGTGGAGATGAACGAGGCTACCTGTCATCTGGGCAATAGCTTCATGTCCCGTATCTGGAACAAGCGTCATGACGAGTATGGGATTGACAGCCTTGAAAACAGGTCACGCTTTACGGTTGAGGTTATTCAGGAAACCAAGAGGCGCTTGGGGCAAGACTTCCCTGTTGGCGTCATATTCAATGGTGCTGAATTTGGAGCTGAAGGGGCGACAACCCCAGAGGAGGCTCAAGGGTTTGCTCGCCTGTTGGAAAAGGCAGAAGCCGACTACCTCCATGTCCGTTCCTATGGTTACGGAGACTACTTCGATCTCCATGTGCCGGACTCGATTTTTTTCCCCGACCCGCCGAAGCCATTGGCCAGACCGCTCGATGGAAGCCGTTCCGGGCCAGCGGTGGTAGTGCCGTTGGCGGCAGGCATAAAGAAAGCAGTCTCCGTGCCCGTTTTTGCTGTGGGCAGGCTGGACCCCCTCCTCGGAGAGAAGATTTTGAAAGAGGGTAAGGCGGATTTCATTGCCATGCAAAGACGTCTCATTGCTGACCCGGAGCTCCCCAACAAAGTTGCGTCAGGCAGACTGGGTGATATTGCTCCTTGCACCGCTTGCTTTGGTTGCTTCAGCTTTCTGGACGCCAAAGAGCCCGTGCGGTGTCGTATAAACGCAGCTACCGGTGGCGTGCTGGATTATGCGATCGAGAAAGCGCCGAAGAAGAAAAAGGTACTCGTTGTCGGCGGTGGACCGGCCGGGATGGAAGCGGCAAGAGTGGCGGCAGTGAGGGGCCACGAAGTATTGCTCTATGAGAAAGCGAAGAGATTGGGCGGACTGCTCCCTCTGGCGGCGGTGGTAAAGAATCCTAAACTTGAAGACCTTGAGGGTTTGGTTCGTTACTTAAAAACCCAACTCGACAAACTTGGTGTTACCATCAAGTTGGGTAGTGAAGTTACTCCATCAACTATTGACCAATTGAAACCCGATGTGGCGATCATAGCCACGGGAGGTATTCCTACTATTCCGGACATACCCGGCATCAAAGGACGCTCTGTCGTCAGTGCGGCAGAATTACACCGCATGTTGAAGAGCTATCTAAGGTTCTTCGGCCCCGGAGCCATCAGGTCACTCACGAAACTATGGATGCCTATAGGGAAGAATGTTGTTATCATGGGTGGCGGCATACATGGCTGTGAGGTAGCCGAGTTTCTGGTTAAACGTCGTAGAAAGGTAACGATCGTGGACACGGCCGGCGCTTTGCAGGATAAAAGGTGGGCAATGGTGCAGAATGTACGCATGTTCAATTGGCTATCTAAGAAGGGTGTGATTATGATGACCGGGGTTAAGTATGAAGGAATAACGGATAAGGGACTTTCCATCATCACTAAGGAAGGAAAGAAACAGACCATCAAGGCAGATAGCATACTGCCCGTTAATCCGTTGGCACCCAATAATGAGCTTTTCAAGAGCTTTCAGGGCAGGATTCGGGAAGTCTATTCCATTGGCGACAGCTCCGCGGCTGGCCTGATAATCGATGCAATTGCCGACGGTTACAGCATCGGTCGAAAAATCTAGGTGGTTGAAGGGGGCTTTCCCGCGGCATGGCTTCATTGACCTGATCAACGGACGGCCGTTTACCCCAAGTAAGGACTATAGAGGACCGTTCTTTTGGGAACGATCAAGCTGAAGATAGACGGAATAGTCATAAATATCAGGGGAAGAAGACGGTGTTGGAAGCAGCGCTAAGTGAAATGCACTCAGGAGGGACAGATGAAAGAGATGGAAACAGATGTGGCGGTCATCGCATGCGGGGTTTCGGGGCTTGCCGCCACCGTCTCGGCGGCAGAGTGCGGAGCCAGGGTAGTCGCTCTCGAGAAGGGATCGACCACCGGCGGCGCAGGAAACATGGCGGTCGGGCCGTTGGCGGTAGAGAGCAGGCATCAGCGGGTACGACAGATGGCACTCACAAGGAAAGAGGCCTTCCGTATGTTCATGGATTATACTCACTGGCGCGGCGATGCTCGTCTGGTCAAGGCATATATAGATAAGTCGGCGAGTACCATCGAGTGGCTGGAAGGAATGGGCATCGAGTTCATGGAGCCGGCTGCCTATTTCCCGGGGGGAGAGTTTACCTGGCACATGGTAAAGCATGAGGGATTTTGTATCGGAGCTGCGGGAACTATGATGAAGCTGATGACGGACAGGGCAAAACAACTGGGCGCTCAGATCTTGCTTCAGACGTCCGCCAACAGAATTCTCAAGCAAGGGGATCGTGTGGTCGGCGTTGTCGGTGAGGACGCCTCGGGCGAGGTCATTCAGGTGAAGGCGAAAGCCGTGATCATCGCAACCGGCGGATTTGGCGATGACCCAAAACTAATAAAGAAATATACCGGATACGAATGGGAGAAAGATCTGTTCTCTTTCAGAATCCCCGGCCTCGCCGGTGACGGTATCCGCATGGCCTGGGAGGTCGGAGCGGCGCCGTCCGAAATGACCATGGAGTTGATATTCATGCTCCCGGGAGAGGTGGTGTTGTACAGTTTGCTTGTCCGCGGAGCTTTTCGTCAACCCAACCTCATGGTAAATCTCCTCGGAGAGCGCTTTATGAACGAAGAAGTGGTGATGAATACTCCCTTTACGGCAAATGCACTCGCCAGACAAAAGGACCGTTGCGGGGTGATGATTTTCGATACGAACATCGCCAAACACTACGAAAAGGACGGCTTTGATCTCCCTCTCTCACTCGCCTTCGCCTGTCCGATGGGAGATATCGAGGCGGACATAAGGAAGGGCATTGAAGCCGGATGCCCCCATCTTTTCGCCGCCGATTCTCTCCAAGAACTGGCCCAAAAGACGGGTATCGACGCCGCAGGGCTTAAGGAAACGGTCGCAGAGTACAACAGGTATTGTGAACAGGGTCACGACGAGCTGTTCGAGAAGGATCGCATATACCTGCACCCGATCAAGGGTCCAAGATTCTTTGCGGGCAAGAACTACCCCGGGGC
>CAYZAF010000061.1:0-8917 GCA_964476435.1 uncultured Syntrophaceae bacterium | reverse complement strand
CTCAATTTGCAATGGATTATCAATCAACTTAAGACCTTCATCTCGCCATCATCATCCTTGGGAGACACAAACTGACTTTTAGGAAAAACGATCAAGAGGATTAGGCAGACCGCGGTCAATTAAATATCAAATTGCTAATTTTCTGTCAAGGAAAAGCCGTCGCTACGCCCGCGGCAGGAAGGGCGCGATCCCGAACAGGGGCAGAAGAATGAGCGCTGCGGCGCGGGAAAGCCGCCTTCGGACGAATAGTGGCCGGCCCGCAAATTCACGACCCGTCTCTTGGGCAATCCTCTTTGCCACGGGCTTTTGCTGGTGGTAGAATCCGGTAAAGAGAGCATTGTCGCAAAGGATGTTGAGGACCCTGGGGATGCCCTTTGACCTTCTCCCAATCTCTCGGATCGCTTGGGTGGTGAAAACCGAAGCGGGATCACCGCCGGCTTGCCTGAGCCTGAACTTGAGGTATTCAAGCCTTTCCGATTTCGAAAGGGTTCGTATCGTTGCACGGACCGCGATCTGTCGCTTCAGCCTGCGGGTGTCCAGCGCTTTCTTGAACTCCGGTTGACCCACCATAACGACTTGCATGAGCTTGTCTCCCGGAGACCCCCAGTTGAGCATGGTGCACACGCTTTCCAGCGTGTCGAGGGGCATGTTCTGGGCTTCGTCGACGATCAGGACGACGGAAGCGCCTCGCCTTTCTTCTTCAAGAAGGAACTCGTGCAACCCGTCAAGCACATTGGCCGTTGAATCACTTGCTATCGGGAGCTCCAAGTCCCGGCAGATGGTTTTGAGGAGCCCCTCAAAGCTGACCGTGGGGTTGAACAGGTAGACAACCTTGAGACCCTCGCTTCTTCTCGTCTCGATGTATGTCCGAAGAATGGTGGTCTTCCCAACCCCTACGTCACCGGTGATCGCGATGAGACCCTTCCTTTCCCGGACGCAGTCCGCTATAGCCGCCAGGGCTCCCTGATGGCTCGGGCTGAGGTAGAGAAAGCTGGGATCGGGCGTGATGTGAAAAGGCTGTCTGTCGAGGCCGTAAAAAGAGAGATACATGAGGTCATCTCCTGGAGCATTCCTGCTTTTCGCAGGTGCCGAGGTTTGAGGGAGAGACGCCCCATGGCCGGCACGTGGCCGATAACCCGCTTTCGGTCGCCGGGGCCTTCCTACCCAAATCAGGTTATCGGCAGGTAGGGGAATAGATTAAGGCCAAAGGTGGTCGTTTTCTTGACATGACCGCGTGCGGCTGGTACGATCACCTATGAAGTGCGTCACAAGAGCACGATCATCAACGGCCAATCGTCTCGTGCAAGAGAGAGGAGATTGGGGAGAAAGGCTCCCTTTTAGCTGTCCCCGGAGAGGAAGACCACAAAAAGGAGGGGTCGGCGGATTATGAGAATGGGGATAAGGGCAGGGAAAGCGGCGCTTATCGCACTGATGATGGGGGCCTTTGCCTTGGGTCTTCCATCAATGGCTCAGGCCGAAATATATAGCCTCCGTCCCGGGGCTTGGATTTTTCTCTATGTCAGCGATGCCATGCACTACGTTGAATTGTCACAGAGTTCTCCGCCAAAAGAAAACAACGATCCGGCAAAGGACTTTTTTGATGCTCTTGTTGCGGTGAAAATGGCTTACCGAACAAATTCAAAACTGTCAGTCGCCATAATTGACAAAGAAACGTTCAAAGGTGTCGACATCATCAGGGTGAGAAAAGCCTCAGGGGGACTTGATACCCTGGGATGGACATATCAAGGGTGGCTACAAAGCACGAAGGCCGCAAGAAACAAGAAAAGCAAATGAAAAGCCTCTCCTACACCTAATGATCCGGATTCGGGTTTGTTAGCCCGCTTTCTCTCGGTCGTCAACCCCATTTCCATGAGGAAGAGTGACAATTTGCGGGACCATCGGCGGGCACCTTTGCAAGAGGTATTCCGTCCTAGTTCTGTGCGCTTTTCGGCCTCCCCGGGCGCAAGCGGCCTCACGCATCCCTGCAGGGTTTCTCGAAAAAGAGGTCCTGCCATGGCGCGCTTTTGTGGAGGAGCCGCCGAGGAAACGAAAGGCACACCCCTTAACCTCTCTCGAATGGCATCCTCATTGCATCGTTCCCTTCAGCAACGGAAATGCCATGGGCTTCCGGATGCGTGACGCACAAAGGGGCTTGCCATGATCAAAAAGGTTCTCGTTCTCTTAGCAGTCATGCTCTTTCTCTCATGCAGTCTCTATGGCCAATCGAACGGGAGGGATTTCGTCGGGTCTCTTCTCACTCCCCTCGAAGAACGGCAGTTGCTCGCGAGTCACAACAGGGCTCGGGCGGAAGTCGGTATTGCGCCCGTCGTATGGTCGAGCACCCTTGCGATATATGCCCAGGAATGGGCCAATCATCTCGGGTCCACGAGCGGCCGCATGGAGCACCGTCCCCACTGGGGCAAATGGAAGCAGGAGCACGGGGAGAACCTCTTCATAGGGACCGCCGGATACTACGGGTTAGCCGACGCGGTGGCCGCATGGGAGAGGGAGAAATGGGTCTACGACGGGAGGGCCGTCGATGAATCCAACGTGCATGCCTTCGGCCACTACACACAGCTCATCTGGAGAAACACCAGGAGAATCGGGTGTGCGAAGGTAGAATGCGCAGGCAATGTCATCGTCGTGTGCAACTACGATCCTCCCGGCAACGTGTTGGGCCAAACACCCTACTGACCGATAAGTCCTTTGGCGGGAGCGGGTCCTTTGGCTTTCTTTCCGCCTTGAGCCTTCTAGGTCGAGGGGACTCACGAGTCTGCCTCAGAAGATTCAAGTTCATAACCCTTGCAAAAGAAGATACGGATGTGGCATCCAATGGGTCATGGGATGGGATTGCGAAGGAGGAAACGTGAAAGTGCTTCGTGCAGCCGTGATCGCCCCAGTGAGCGGAGCCTTATCGATTGCCTCGATTACGCCGAGCGCTTTTGCAACGTCTGTCGACCAGAGAACTGCCGCCTACCTCAATCTGGGCTCGCAATCCTCGCCTGGCCGGCAGACTTCATCCACTTGTCCCCTTCACCATAAGAAGCGTGCCCCGAAACACCATTCCCATTTCTTCAAATGGTGGTCCTGAAGGCGCTAGACTGGCGTGCTTGGACAGCACGCAAAAATAGCTCCCCGAGGTATCGGAGGTCCATTTGCCCCTGTCACACGGCAGTTCCAGGCCGAAAAGAAACATCCCGCAATAGGAGTGTCATCCTTCGTCCTGTTGTGGTATACCAAGAGTACGAGAGGGACCGCGTGGGCAGTAAGACCGAAGGAATAATCCCGTCATCCCGTGTCATTCTGATCATCGTGCTGCTCCTTGCCTTTAGCCGCCCTGCCTTCTCAGGCGAGATCCATGAAGCCGCGAGGAGCGATGACCTGGAGAAGGTTCAGGAATTACTCGCCAAAGATCCCAGCCTGGTCTCCAGCAGGGACGATCTTTCCTGGACGCCTCTGCACTACGCGGCGGCTTACGGCTACCGGGACGTGGCCCAACTGCTCTTGTCCAGAAACGCAGAGGTCGATGCGAGAGACGACCTCGGAGGAACTCCCCTGCATTTGGCGGCCGTCAACGGGAACAAGGACGTGGTAGAGCTGCTGCTGGAAAGCAAGGCTAACGTCAATGCCAAGACCAACGGGGGTCTCACACCCTTAAGCTTGGCCCTCGATAAGGACCGCCGTGAGGTAGCAGAACTTCTGCGCCAGCACGGCGGTGAGGAATAGCTGTGTGAAGCTCCCCGCCCACAGGGCGGGGCTTCCCGGAAAGGAATAAAGCCCAATTCATGGCGCTTCCTCGACCCCTCCCACGGATCGGGGCTTGCGAAAGCGCTCCCGGTCAATGGAAAATGGTGAATCTGGGCTGCCTGTAAAGAGATCACACTTTCTCTGCGGGACAATCCATTGCATGATCATTCGTATTTGACCTCGTTATCGATGCCTTCCTGCCAACCAGCCAAGGAGAGGCAAGCAAATGTGGACTACCCAAGGATATCAGATCTTCGTGGCTGCGGGTCTTTTCAACCTCTTCATCTCGGCATGGTAGGCTATTACCACGTCCTTCCTACTGACGATGAAAGCCACCCGGTCAGGGCTATCCTCGGTAACCACGGGTAATTCCCTCACGTCTAGATCAGCCATGAGCCGGAGCGCGGTGTTCAGGGAATCATCCATTGTCAAGGTTGCCACGTTGGCATCGGCTATGTCCTTTGCAACGAGCAGTCGGTGGAGCTCCGCGTCAGCCATTGCCTGCCGCAGGTCGGTCATGGAAACCATGCCCCTAAGCCTTCCGTTGCTGTCAACCACGGGGAAGTCCTGCTGGCTCGAAGCCTTCATGCGTCGCAGGACCTCCTCGAAGCCCATGCCCTCCGGAATGGTCTCCACCACTCTGTCTGCCACCAGCGCGTCCTTCACCTCGAGATGATCCATGATGTGGACGGCGAAATCGCCGATGTGTGCGGGGGAATCGACCCTCGTCGGCACTTGCTTCTCGTAGAGCGAGACCTTACCGAGCATAAGATTAGGATAAAGAGAAGACGATCATCATGGGCACAATGAGGCTGTAACCGCCAGTCATTTCGGCCACCATGATGAGGGCGGCTATGGGGACCTTGGCGACGCCCGCGAAGAATCCACCCATGCCGACGAGGACGAAGGCCGAGGGCTCGGTCACAATATGCGGAAAAAATGCGTGGCACACACCCCCGAACGCGCCTGCGAGATGGAGCCTATGAAGAGGGAAGGCGCAAAGACGCCGCCGCTCCCGCCTGAGCTGATGGTGAACGCGGTGGCCCCGATCTTCGCGAAGATGAGCATCGCCATCAACGGAATGGCAAGCTGCCCGTCGACGGCCGACTGGATCATCGGATAGCCACCCCCCAATACCTGGGGAAGGAAAAGGGCGACGATCCCCACCATGAAACCGCCGATTGCGGGCTTCACGTGCGAGCCGCTGCCCTGCCGCATAAAGGAGCAAAAGGGCACCACCCCTGACTTCTCATGCAGTATCGGATCATTTGTAGATTCTCCCTTATCCCTTATTCTCTGACCCGCTTTCTCCTTGACTTCCGCACAGAGCCGTACCAAATTCTCTTATGTAAGATTATTGTCCGAGGTGGGCTGTGGAAGAGACGGTCATGCGTCTGATGAAGCGGGGAGCCATCACGTGTGGCGGGGAAGCGTCAGTGCGTGAGGTCGCCCAGATCATGGTGATGAACCGCATCCGCTACTGCGTGGTGGTCAACGAGAAGCATGAGGTCCTGGGAATCATCTCAGCCAGGAGCATCCTCAAGGCCTTCGGCAGGGACTTGGGGAGCACGAAGGCGAAGGACATACTTCTCCCTTACACGATCACCATCACCCCCAGCTCACCCCTGTCAGCAGCGATCGATCTCATGGCGAAGAGGAGAATCGAGCACCTCATTGTCGTCCCGGACCGCCCGGACAGCAGGGTCGTTTATGGGCTCCTCCACGGAGAGGACCTCATCCGTGCCATGGCAAAGGAAAAGGAGGCGAAGCCATGACAAGGGTCTGCGATCTCATGCACAGGGGCGTGCTTTACTGTTTTCCCGATGACAGCGCCAAGACCGTTGCGGAGATGATGGCGACCAACCAGATCCGTTCCGTCGCAGTGGTCGACGAGACCGGCGAGGTTTGGGGGTCGGTCTCCATGCTCGACCTGCTCCGGCTCTACGGCAAGGACCTCGAAAACACGCAGGCTCAGCAGATCATGCGGCCTTACAAGATCGAAGTCGATCCCCAGTGGCCCGTGGAAAAGGCGATCGAGCTGATGAAGAAGCGAAAGATCGAGCATTTGCTCATCATCGATCCCCACGCAGGGCCGAAGCGCCCTGTCGGGATCTTAACGGACTTCGACATCGTCAGATACATGTCCGATGTCGAGCTGGGCGTGTACGAACAGATGCTCAAGATGCTCCCTGAATAGCCCCTACCCTCCTTTCAGCATCTTTCGGTACGCCTCGAACCAGGCCTTCACGACGGTCTTTATGACGTACGGCCTTCCGTTGGGCTCTTCCTCGATGGGGAAGTGGTAGAGCTTCTTCCACCGTTTCAGGGTCCTCCATGCCTCCCGCTGGTCCGCGTGGAGATCAACGTACTGGCGCATGAAAGGCACAATCGCCTTCGTACCCTTGATCCACTCTTCACCCACTAAAGCGTCTCCCGCCTTTCCTTCAGCTTTAAGTCGTCAGGCATGCCTCTCCGATTCCGTCTTTTCCATGTGCCCGAGTCTCCGTGCATCATCCCCGCCCGGCTCCTTCCTCACCGGGAACTCCCCCATCCTCGCGATGCATTGGCCGACACAGATCGCCAGGGCGATTGCAATGAGCGTCCATGTGCCAAGGATCACCAAGAGAGTACCCATGTCATCCTCCTATCAGCCTGCCTACGTTCTGGTTCGGCCAAAACCTTTCCTCGATCGCCTCGAGGTCTGGCAGTCGGAAGTAAGCTCTTCCTGGGCCGGTTTCTCTTTTGCCCCGTTCACACTAGCCTGGCTCCCAACCCTGCGTGTGCTTTTCTTAGCCCCCTCTTAGTTGCTTCCTGATGAATCGAAGGGTGTGGTTGTTTTTCGTGGTTTTCCTTTGTGGGTATGGGAGATACAGTCTTAGTACCTAACCCCCCCTCCCAGACTGCATTCGGCACCCTGTTCACCATGATCGCCGGGCACCGGCTCCAGCGCATCTTCAGGCCGGAGTCCTTCCTCTCCTGGATGGCCGGGGCATTGCAGCGGAGGCGGAGGAGCTGTTCATCCATGGGGACCCCCACCTCTTTCAGTGTGGAAGAGCAGCTGCAGTAAGGAAGGGTCCCCCTTTCGGCTGCCGGTCTATTTTCTCCTCGTTCTGCAGGGGCCCGTCCCACATGAAGCTGCAGGCGCAGCAGTATTTGATGCTATCGTCCATACAGAGCGCCTCCTGGGTAACAGAAAAGGCAGTCATTAGTTCTTTTATCCCGTCTTTTTGTCGAACCGCTCAAGCTCGTACGCCTGCACAATGTTCTGAAGGTCCCAGCCGCAATCCCCGCCGCCGACGGCGTATGTTCCGTCGCGGCGGTACATGCAGGCCTCCTGCGACCCGTCCCTGGCAGTGACGATGACGAGCATGGGATACTCATCGTCCGTCCGGAGCTCGCGGACGAATTCCGCCTTCTCGCCATAGCGGGTCGCCAAAGGTTTGGTCCAGTCAAGAGACATGTGAGCACCCCCCTCTTCTTCCTCTTCCTCCGCCAGACAGCACCCCCCATCATCCGGGGCGAACCTCCGGCCGCAACGCGGGCATTGGCAGCTGAATGAAAAGTCGCTCATCTCACATCCCGCCCAGGAACCGATACCCGCAGTACGGGCACTCGGCTTTCTTCCTGCTCTCGGCCCTGAAGCTCGTGCGGCACTTGGGGCACGTGCAGACCGGGCCACGAGTCCTCGGGGTGTTGACCTTGATTCGCTGCCTGTACACGGGGGTCGCAAACTGAATGCGTTCCGACTCGAGCATCAGCGCCCCTCCTTCCCCTTGAAGGCCATATAAAGGCCGGCAGCGCTTATCACATGGAGATCCCTATTCGTGATCTCCGGCTCTTTGGGACGCTGGCGCACAGAAATGGAATCTATCCTGCCCTTCCCGCGGTCCTTGACGCAGAAAACAATCCAGGCAATGGCAATGCCTGAGAGGATAAAGAGGGTCAGCATGGCTATTCCTCCTCGGTTTCGATCTCAAGGCTCATATCGGCCTCGTGTGGGTCATCATGTACCGGTCCACCGCAACGCTGGATGATCTCCTTATTCAACCCTTTCATCCGTAATCACTGCTACTGTAGCATTTCCCACGAACAAAGAAACGCCTGCCCTTGAGAATTCATCGTCCATCCTCAAGAGAGACCTTTACGCAAGGCATGGTTTTTCCGCTCTCCCAACTGCGGATGTACTCCCTCGTGAGGCCTCCCCCGGCCATTTCCGCAAACCCGTCCATCAAGAGATTCTCGGACGTCCTCGGAACCCTGATGCCCTTTAGATTGAAAGTGATCATAAGGCTAGAATACTACCGTAGCATTTTCTTGTCAAGAAAAAAATGCTGCGGTAAAGATTAGGGATGAAACCGACCAAATTGAAAGAATTCGTGAAGACACAGCTCGCTCAAGGGCTGACGCAGGTGGCGTTGGCAAAGAAACTCGGCGTTAGCCCGGGAGCCATATATAAATGGCTCAACACCGACACGGTGCCTGATATAGCCACCCTCAAGAAGATTGCAGACAACTCCGGGCTAAAGCTGTTGGATCTCCTTGGAGACGACAACAGCAGAAAATCGGAGCTCCTTTCTCTCACGGACGACGAAACCCGTCTTTTGGCCTCCTATCGCAAGCTCCGGGAGGCAGCCCCCCACGTCGCGGGTACCCTGCACAACTATCTGTCCGGCCTTCTTGCGGCGGTCCAGCGCGAAAGTATTGCCAAAACAAGAAAGGAATAGTTTTTGCATGTCGCTATGAAGAGACATCGAGGGGCAGCACCTCATGAAAGCGCTCTTAGGGACTTACGTAGAAGAAGAGTGCGTAAAGGTCATTCGAGCTTTACACAAGTACGGGATGGCTCATGAGGTCCTGGAGTTTGCCTGTGCGCTTTTGGCAGCATGCGAGGAGGACTTTGGGGGAGGGGAGCGGAATATTCGGAAGGACGCTGCCAGCCCCAGGGATTCCACGCGCCGTCTACGCCTAGTGCTCATACGGGGCGCAAAGCATAGTTGATTCCGCCCAGGGTGTGCTCTTTCGACGTGCCCATGAACTGCTTTGGTCTTGCGCTTCATTGCGCTTCTTAGCGTCTCTCTTTCTCAGACCTCCATGCTCCGCGATGGGAAACTCCTCCGTGAGGGCTTCATCTAAGTCTGTCCGGCGAGGGCCTCGGCACTTTCAGGACATA
>CAYZAF010000060.1:0-2410 GCA_964476435.1 uncultured Syntrophaceae bacterium | reverse complement strand
GCCCTCGAGTCCCTCACGCTGGCCCTCGATTTCCTCCCGTCCGTGCTCGTGGCGAGACGCCTCGAAGGGGTTACCTTCGGCCTCGGCGCCTCCATCCTCGTGTCGAAGGAGGCCCTCGGGGAGATCGGGGGATTTGGAGCTTTCGCGGACTTTCTTGCTGACGACTATCAGCTGGGCTTCAGGCTCTGGAAAAGGGGCTTCAAGAACATCCTCAGCCGCCACGTCATCGAGAACCGGGTCGGGCCTATGAGCATCGCGAGCTATATGACCCATCAGCTCAGATGGGCCAGGACGTACCGGGCGTCGCGCCCCATGGGCTTCCTCGGATACGGCATCACCCACGCCTTCTTCTTCGCCCTCCTCCTGGCGCTTGTGAGACCGGCACCTGCAACCGTCGCAATGGCAATGCTCGTGCTCGCCCTGAGATACGCACTTAGCCTCGTCGCCTACCGAAAGGTGATCAACGAGAAGGGCTGGCTCAGGTGGCTCTTCCTTCTCCCCCTCAAGGATGTCCTCGCCTTCCTTATCTGGCTTTGGAGCTTTATCGGCTCGACGATCAGCTGGAGGGGAACCCAATACCGGATACAGGCAGGAGGCAGGATTGTCAGGCTCTAGGGCGCTTCTTTTCAGCCGCCTGCGCTTATGCTAGTGTAAAAGTGAAACTATCGATTATCCAGCCCTCCCACTATCGGTCCAGGTCGGACAGGACTCCCCACAAGACGGGAAAGAGGAGCCTCGTGGGCCTCACGCTCCCCTATCTCGCTGCCCTCACGCCCTCCGGATGGGACGTGACCTTGATCGACGAGCAACGGGGAGACATCGATTTCGAGGCACCCGTCGACGCAGTCGCCATTACGACCTGGACCATCAACTCCCTGAGGGCCTATGAGATCGCGGACCAATTCAGAAACCGGGGCGTCCCGGTGATCATGGGAGGACCCCATGCGTACTTTCATGCCGACGAAGCAGCAGCGCACAGCGACGCGGTGGGGATCGGCGAGGGAGAAGGCATATGGGCCTCCATGCTCAACGACCTTGCCAGCGGTCATTTGAAAAAGCTCTACCGTGCCCCAGAGCCGCAAGGGCTTGCCAACCTGCCAATCCCCCGCTGGGACCTCCTCGGTCTTCCGCCGCGCTTCTCCATGAAGACATTTTCCGTTCAGGCTTCCCGCGGGTGCCCGTTCCAGTGCGAGTTCTGCTCGGAGCGCTACCTCCTGGGCCCTACGTACCGTTTCAGGCCCGTAGAAGACGTGATCGCAGATATCAAGAGCACGCACGCGCGATACATCTTCTTCACTGACAGCAATTTCGGGGGCAGGCCCTCCCATACCATGGAGCTTATGGAGGCCCTCATCCCCCTGAAGATCCGCTGGTCCGCCCTGTGGCCCGCTTACCTGTGCAACGACAGGAAGCTCATGGATCTCGCGCGGCTCAGCGGACTTCTCCATCTCAACCTCGGCATAGAGAGCATAGATGAGGAGGCCCTCGCTGGACTGGGAAAGAAGAACAACAAGGTCAGACAGTATCGGGATGCCCTCAAGAACCTTCGCTCGAGGGGTATCAGCTATTCTTTGAACTTCATCTTCGGGTCTGATACGGAAAGGCAGGACATTTTTGCCTCGACCCTGGCTTTCCTTCAAAGAGAGAAGGTGCCCGCGGCCTATTTCAACATCCTCACCCCCCACAAGGGCACGCCCCTCTACGACCGCATGAAGGCGGAAGGCAGGATCATCGACATCGAAGAGATAGGAAGGTGGCCGGGCATCAAGTGTCACATCACGCCGAGGCACTGCACTGCCGCCGAGCTTGAAGAACGCGTCGCTGCTATGTACCGCGAGTTCTACAGCTACCGGTCCATGCTCGCGCGTCTGCCCCTGCCAGTGACCGAGGCGGCAATCGCCTCCTGGATCATCAACCTCTCTCAGAGAAAGGTATCCCTCGATCCAGACAGGATGGAGAACTTCGACGAGTACTAGCTAAGGGAGGAGGCAGCCTAGGTGATCGGCCAACCGCCTGTTCGGAATCGCGACCTGCGGCGCCTGTTGTATCCGGGATTGCCTCTGCAAAACCATAGCTGCACCCGTCCGTTTGGAGGGCTATTCCTTCCGATTCGCTGCGCTTCCGGTGCTGACCCGTCTTCACGAAAAGACTCGCTCACGCTCGATTGCGATGAAAGGCTCTCTATTTCACCAATCCTTTGCCCCATTGCCTTTCCAAGACGGTGAAAGCACCCGTCCGTTTGGAGGGCTATTCCTTCCGATTCGCTAGCGCTTCCGGTGCTGACCCGTCTTCACGAAAAGACTCGCTCACGCTCGATTGCGAAACCACCCGCGGCTCCCGAAGGGTGGTGGCCGCGGGTTCTTGCCCTCTAGTCTTGTCGTGTGATGCTCCGCAAACACGAGCGCCCTAC
>CAYZAF010000059.1:0-3112 GCA_964476435.1 uncultured Syntrophaceae bacterium | reverse complement strand
GCTCCGGTGAATCCGATGCCTTCCACCGTGATCTTCCCCGGCGATCCGATCTGTCCCTCGATGCGGTACGCATTGTGGAGAAACTTCTCTATCACGGCGAGGTTTGTAACCAGGTGGTCCGTGATGGATGTAGTCGTGAAGGAAGACCTGCCCCTGGCCAGGGCCAGGTAGATGACGATCTGGTCTGCAAGAAGGGGGTCGATACACCCTGGTCTGCGCCAATACTCAAGGAGGCCGGATGCGGCCTCCCATCCGACTGTCTCGGCCCTCTTTCCCCGCACGCCGATCGACGAGAAACCCGCCCGGCAAACGCCGCCGCCCGTCCTGAGGAAGAGGAACGTCCCGGTGCCCGGTGAGGACACGGACTGGACATCCACGTCCATTGTGGCAGCGATGCCTTTTAGCGCGTCGAGGGCCGACTGCTTCTGCCGCTCGCCTATGGAGAGGGGCAGATTGGCGACCCCTGAGACTCCCCTGATTGACCAAACCGATTTCTTCTCAGGGAGGTCCACGTGATCGAGGGGCCGTCTACCCAGCACCTCCACCTCCGCCTCGATGCGGCCGCCTCCTTTCGGATAAAAGCCGTAGGTAATGATCGAGGCTTTGACCTGTATGGAGAGTTCGGAAAGGAAAGGGAGAAATACGTCATGGAGAAAGTGAAAAGGGGGGCTGATAGGGACATGGGTGCCGCCCACGAGGGAAATACGGGAACCCGAATCCGCGAAGGTGAGCGGAGGCAGAAGGGTCTCCAGGACGAGGGTCGTAGCCCCTGCCGTCCCTATGTTGAATTGATAAGCGCCCCCCTTTGCCGCGCCGGGCTCGAAGAGGATCTCCTGGGAGCCTATCTCGTCGCCCTCGAGGCGGGCGCCCGAAATCTCCCGGAGGGCCCGCACTGCCGACAGGTGCTGGGCCCTGAGGCCTGGTTTCGGCCGCCGGCTCCTGATCTTGCGTATGCGAAAGGGGATATGCGTCAGGCTTGATAGGCTCAAGGCGGTTCGGATGATCTGTCCGCCCCCCTCCCCGAAGCCCCCGTCGATCTCGACCATAAAAACACCAGGTGCGAGGCAGGTGCCGAGGGCCTAGATGCGTCCTTTTCCTGGCGAGGGTGCTCCTGCCTCTTTGTCTTAACGCTCCTGAAGCATCATTATAGCATACGGCCAAAGGCTGAAGAGCTCCGGGCGAGCCGGAGCTGGACGCATTTACAATTCAAACGGGGGGACATATAATTATGGGCGTTTCGATCCTCCTATGGCACAAGTAATGATCATCGATGACGACGTGGTAATGTGCGAGATGCTCGCGAGCATGGTGCATCGCACCGGACACACTGCGTGGTCAGCGCACACCTTGAAAGAGGGGATGCGCCAGGTCTCGGGAGGAAAGTACGATATCGTTTTTCTGGACATCCGCATGCCCGACGGCTCGGGCCTCGATATTCTCCCTCGCATCAGAGCACTCTCGTCTCCCCCTGAGGTGATCATCATGACAGGCTACGGCGACCCCGACGGCGCCGAGCTCGCGATCAAGAACGGGGCTTGGGACTACATAGAGAAGCCCTCTTCGATCAAAGAGATGATGCTGCCCTTTCTGCGAGCTGTCCAGTACAGAGAGGAGAAGAAGAGCCGCACTCCGGCAATCGCCCTGAAGTGGGATGGGATCATAGGCTCATCCACGCGCATGCGGGCGTGCTTCGACACCCTTGCCCAGGCCGCGATTTCGGAGGCGTCCGTCCTCATCACCGGAGAGACGGGGACAGGGAAGGAGCTGTTCGCTCGGGCCATCCACGAGAACTCACCCCGGGTTACCAGAAACTTTGTGGTCGTCGATTGTACTGCCCTGCCCAAGACCCTCGTGGAGAGCACCCTCTTCGGCTATGAGAGGGGGGCCTTCACCGGCGCCGATAGGGACCAGGACGGCCTCGTGCGCCAGGCCCATGGGGGAACCCTCTTTCTGGATGAGGTGGGTGAGCTTCCCCTCGTCGTCCAGAAGGCCTTCCTCCGCGTCCTTCAGGAGCACCGCTTCCGCCCCGTGGGCTCAAAGAAGGAGATAGAGTCCGACTTCAGGCTCGTGGCCGCAACGAACAGGAACCTCGAGGAGATGGTCGAGGCGCACCACTTCAGGCAGGACCTCCTCTTCCGTCTCCAGACCCTCACGATAGACCTTCCCTCTTTGCGGGCAAGAAAAGAAGACATCAGGGAGCTTGTCATGTACTACATGGCAAAGCTCTCGGAGCGCTACGGCATCGGGACGAAGGGTTTTTCCCCCGAGTTTCTCGACTCCCTCGTCGCCTACGACTGGCCGGGGAATGTCAGGGAGCTCATCAACGCTCTTGAGCGGGCCCTCACGGTGGCCCGCCACGAGCCGACCCTTTTTGCCAAGCACCTTCCCACCCATATCAGGGTGAGCCTTGCCCGGGCCGCGGTGACGAAGGAGACGCGGGAGCCCCTGAGAGAAGTAGACAATGGCGCATCGCCCCTGCCTCCCCTGAGGGTTTTCAGGGAATCGGCCCTTCAGGAGATAGAGCGCCAGTACCTGGAGGACCTCATGGGCATCTCGGGAAACAACATCAGGGAGGCATGCCACATGTCCGGCCTCTCCCGTCCCCGCCTTTACGCACTCCTGAAGAAGTACCGGGTGTCGAGGTATGGGTGAGCCCTGGGCTTGACAGAAAGGCCGGCCCGGGGCTTTTTTAGTCCCCTTGAACCATGAGGGGGGAGAGACAAACAACTTCGGTATACAATTCTGGCCAGTGTTCTCTTGCAGACCTTCCCAATACTGTATACAATTTTATGGGATGAAACATTGGTGCTGCAAAGATTTCTCTATTGAAGTATGCCTTATTTTGAGGTATATTGAGACGAGCGGATAGGAGGAGATACTATTCATGAAAGTACGATTCTTGGGGGCAGCGCGGCAGGTGACCGGCTCGTGTTGCCTCCTTTTCGTCAACGGCATGCAGCTCCTCGTCGATTGCGGTATGCAGCAGGGCGAAGATGCCGAGAACAACACATTTTTCCCGTTTCAGCCTTCGGAGATCTCTTATCTCTTCCTGACCCACGCCCATATCGATCACTCAGGATTGGTTCCAAAGCTGGTGAAGGACGGCTTCAGG
>CAYZAF010000058.1:0-4668 GCA_964476435.1 uncultured Syntrophaceae bacterium | reverse complement strand
GTCAGGTCCCTGAGCTTCTTCAGATACTCCTTCTCCGCGACGTACACACCGCCTTCGGATTGGACGCACTCAAGTATGACGGCGCAGGTCTTCTCGGATATAGCCTTCTCTATTGCCCCCAGGTCGTTGAGGGGCACGAAGGCAAAACCGGCGACGAGGGGGTTGAAACCCACCTGGAACTTTGTCTGGCCCGTGGCGCTCAAGGCGGCGATGGTCCTTCCGTGGAAGGAGTTTTCCATGGCTATGATCTCCGATCTCCCTTCGCCGTGGCTCTTCCACGAATAGCGGCGGCTGAGCTTGATCGCCGCCTCGACGGCCTCTGCCCCGCTGTTGCAAAAAAAGACCTTGTCGCCGAAGGAGTTCTCGACGAGAAGCTGGGCAGCCTCTATCTGCGCTTCAGTGTAGAAGAGATTCGACACGTGCATCAGCTTCCGCGCCTGCTTGGCCACGCCTTCGACGACGCTCTTGTTGGCGTGCCCGAGATTGCAGACCGCGATGCCGGACAGAAAGTCGAGATAGCGCCTCCCCGTCATATCCCAGAGCCAGCACCCTTCTCCCTTTGCGATGCCTATGGGGAACCGTGCGTACGTATTGGCCAAGTACCTCTTTCCCTTGTCGATCCATTCCTGCTGCATCCTATTCTCCCGCTATTTGAGTACCTATGCCAGAATCGGTAAACACTTCGAGGAGCAGGGCATGGGTGACCCGTCCGTCGATGATGTGTGTCTTCTTCACCCCCCCTGCGAGGGCGTCGAGACAGCACGTGATCTTCGGTATCATGCCTCCCCTCACCGTATCGCTTCCCACGAGCTTTCTCGCTTCTCCTACCTTCAACATCGATATGGGCCTGAGGTTCCCGTCGAGAACGCCGGGCACGTCAGTGAGAAGAATCAACTTTTCCGCGCCGATGGCCTTTGCGATGCTGCCCGCAGCGCTGTCCGCATTCACGTTGTAGGTAGACCCGTCCTCTCCCGCCGCAAGGGGTGCAATGACCGGGATATACCCCGAGCTCGAGATATCTCTGATGATCTTGTCATTCACGTTCTTCACGTTGCCCACAAAGCCGATTTCCTTTCCCGTAACCCGCTCGGCCACGAGGAGCTTCCCGTCCTTGCCGGACAGCCCGATGGCCTGTCCGCCCATGTCATGGATCCGCTGCACTATCTCCTTGTTGATGGAGCCGGAGAGCACCATCTCTACCACCTCGAGGGTGGGCGCGTCAGTTACCCGAAGGCCGTCCACGAAACGGGTCGGGATATCGAGCCTTGTGAGCATCCTCTCGATCTGAGGCCCGCCCCCATGGACAATCACCGGGTTTATGCCGACATACTTGAGGAGCACGAGGTCCCTCGCGAACTCCTTCTTCAGTCCCTCTTCCTCCATGGCGGCGCCCCCGTATTTCACCACGAAGGTACAGCCGTAAAAGGCCCTCATGTAGGGCAGCGCCTCTAGTAGAACCTCGATCTTCTCCATCAGAGTATGTACCTGCTCAGGTCCTCCCTCTCCAGGAATTCCCCAAGCCTCTCCCTCACGTATTCTTTCGTGATGGTTACCTTCTTCTCCTTCATCTCCGGCGCTTCAAAGGAAACGTCGTCGAGGAGCTTTTCCATGACCGTATAGAGCCTTCTGGCGCCGATGTTCTCCGTTATCTCGTTGATATGCTGGGCAATGTCCGCGATTTCCAGTATCCCGCTGTGCTCGAAATCGAGCGCCACACCTTCCGTCTGGAGGAGAGCCTTATACTGCTTTATCAACGCGTTCTCCGGCTCGGTCAGGATCCGGAAGAAATCGTCCTTTGCCAAAGGCCCCAGCTCCACCCTGATGGGGAACCTTCCCTGAAGCTCGGGTATGAGGTCCGAGGGCTTCGACATATGGAATGCCCCGGCAGCGATGAAAAGGATGTGATCCGTCTTTATCATACCGTACTTCGTGGTCACGGTGGTGCCCTCTACGATGGGGAGTATGTCCCTCTGAACCCCCTCGCGGGAAACGTCAGGCCCGTGGGTCTGGTCGCGGCTCGCTATCTTGTCTATCTCATCCAAGAAAATGATGCCCGCCTGCTCCACGCGGTTGACCGCCTCACTGACGACCCTGTCCATGTCGATGAGCTTCTTTGCCTCTTCCTGTACGAGGTATTCGTAGGCCTCGCCTACCTTCACCTTGCGTCTCTTCGTCTTCTTGGGGAGGATGTTCCCGAACATGTCCCTGAGCTGCATGTCCATTTCCTCCATGCCCTGGGAAGAGAAGATCTCTATGATAGGCAGGGAACGTTCGGGCACCTCTATCTCGACGGACTTTTCATTGAGCTTCCCCTCGGCGAAAAAGCCCCTCATCTTCTCCCTCGTCATGTCGTAGGACTGCTGATCCTCGCCTGAGCGGGAGACCTTTCTCGGGGAGACGAGGAGGTCGAGTATCCTCTCCTCCGCCATTTCGCGCGCCTTCTCCATGACGCGCTCCTGCTCTTCCTTCTTCACCATATTCACGGAGAGCTCAGTGAGATCCCTGATCATGGACTCCACGTCCCTCCCCACGTACCCGACTTCCGTGAACTTTGTCGCCTCTATCTTCAAGAAGGGCGCATTCGCCAGCTTCGCGAGGCGCCGCGCGATTTCGGTCTTCCCAACGCCCGTCGGCCCGATCATGATGATGTTCTTCGGCGCGATCTCGTCCCGGAGCGCCTCCGGTATCATCTGCCTTCTCCATCGGTTCCGGAGCGCGATGGCCACCGCCCGCTTCGCCTTATCCTGGCCGATGATATACCTGTCCAGTTCCTCGAGAATGACCCGGGGAATCATTGTCTTCATCTACAGCTCCTCTATGACAATCCTATCGTTCGTGAAGATGCAGATTTCCGATGCAATGCGCATCGCTTCTTTCACGATGTCGAGGGCCGAAAGATCCGTGTACTTGATGAGCGCCTTTGCAGCGGCCTGTGCAAAAGGCCCTCCGGAGCCTATGGCAGCCGTGCCGTCATCGGGCTCTATCACGTCCCCAGTTCCCGACAGGATGAACGTATGCTCCGCGTCGGCAACGAGGAGCATGGCCTCCAGCCGCCGCAACAGCCGGTCCGTTCTCCAATCCTTGGCAAGCTCGACGGAGGCTCTCACGATGTTGCCGTGAAACTGCTCGAGCTTCTTCTCAAACCGCTCGAAAAGGGTAAAAGCGTCCGCCGTTGCACCGGCAAACCCGGCAAGGCATTTATCCTGGTAGAGCTTCCGGACCTTCTTCGCCGTATGCTTCACTACCGTGTTCTGGAAGGTGACCTGCCCGTCGCCGGCAAGAGCTACCCTATCCTTGTGTCGCACGCACAGAATGGTAGTGCTCTTCATTCCTATCTTCTCGGATGGGCTCTATCGTATATCTCCATGATCTTGTCGATGGAGATGTGGGTGTATTTCTGTGTTGTCGAGAGCTTTGAATGGCCGAGCAGCTCCTGAATGCTCCGTAGGTCCGCGCCACCGTTCAGCATGTGGGTGGCGAAAGAATGCCTGATGCCGTGGAGCGCAAGATCCTTGAAGAGGCTTGCGTGTAATTGATGCTTTTTCATGACCTTCAACAGCCCCCGATAGGAGAGCCTTTTCCCCTGCCTGTTAACGAAAAGGGCACTAGGCGATTCCCTCTGTTGCGCCCTCATCTCCCGGAGGTAGTTCTCGATTGCCCCCCGCGCCTTGTCTCCGAAGGGGAGCACGCGCTCTTTTCCGCCCTTGCCCTTGACAAGCGCCATAAGCCCATCCAGATGGACGTCCGCGACGTCCATGCCCAGGGCCTCTGAAGCCCTCATCCCGGTGGAATAGATAAGCTCGAAGATCGCTTTATTCCTCAGATTGATCCACGTCTCCTCGGGGAGCGTGTCCAGAAAGTGGAACATCTCGTCGACCGTGTAGAACTTGGGAAGGCGCTTCTCTATCCTCGGGTTCTTGATCAATACTGCGGGGTTTTCCTTGATGTGCCCCTTTGCCTTCAGGAATTTGAAGAAGACCTTGATCGAGGATATCTTCCTCGACAGGGAAGACTTCCTCAGACCTCCATAGATCTCGCCGACATAAGCCCTGATAGCCTTCTGGTCTACGTGCTCGTACTGCCCCTTCTCAAGAAAAGAGAGAAAATGCTCGATATCACCCTCGTAGGCCCTGCGCGTGTTGGCAGATACGTCCTTTTCTGTAGACAGATATTGGTAAAAGTCCTTTGAAAGCAGACGCGCCTCTTTCGGATTCATAAGAGTATTATTCTATTACGTTTTCACAAATAATCAAGTGCTTTGCTTTATTTTGGCCGCTAAATAGGGCACATCGGAACAGGGCGGGCCACGTGGATTTCTTACGGAGCACGACGATAGGTGGGAATGACGTGGGTGCGGGAGGCAAGACAGCGGTGAGGGGGGAGGCCGGGGCACCCGCGAAGCGGGTCGTGGCTTTGCTGCCGGAGGGGGTGCTGAACCCCATTAATAGCCACCCAGCCTTGACTTCCCTCCTCCCCCTATGCTACCAATGATACGAAAGAAAGACCTTATCGGATGAGTGGTTTTTCTAGCCTTTGAGAACCCTATGAGATATCCCCACATTTTCTCGCCCGGACGCATCGGGCCGCTCACCACAAAGAACCGCATTAAGTACGCAGCCACCGAAACGAACTTCAATACCCAAGACGGCTTTGTCACGGACAGGGAGA
>CAYZAF010000057.1:0-4664 GCA_964476435.1 uncultured Syntrophaceae bacterium | reverse complement strand
GTTTTGAGCATGCCGTATCGAGAGGCTTTCGTACCGTGGAAGGCAAGAAGCAGGTTGTCGATGACGCGCATCTCCGGAAAGAGGGCGCTCGATTGAAATGAGCGGGCCATCCCCATTTGGGTGCGATGATGGGTCGAGAAGCGCGTGATATCCTTCCCGAACAGAAAGATCTTGCCGTCGCTGAGCGGCAAAAGACCGCTGAGGACATTCATGAGCGTCGTCTTGCCCGCCCCGTTCGGACCTATGATGGCCAGTTTTTCTCCTGGTTCCACGCTGAAGGATACATTGTACAGGGCCCAAACGCCCCCGAAACTCTTCGATACCCCTTCAATCTTAAGTATCGTTTCCAAGTCGATGTCTTCCCTATTCTAACATTCGGACCAAGACATAGGGACAGCTTATCACCAGTGCAAACCAGGTTATCCTAATGTCATGACACATGTCAATAAAAAACTCCTGTCGGGCGCCCCGTCGATTCTCTTCACGAATACCGATTAAAACACCCTATCTCATTATGGGCTGAAAAAACGTTGACCGGGAGCGCTTTCGCAAGCCCCGCCCTGTGGGCGGGGTCGAGGAGCGCCATGAATTGGATTCTATTCCCTTCCGGGAAGCGTAAGCCCTGTGGGTGGGGAGCTTCACGCTTATCATAGGAGCATTCCAGGAAGTTCTCCTCCGCCCACTCTGCCCTGCCAAATGTGCATATTACAACCGGCCCTGGGTCCCACGGCCGCCATTTGCCTCCTTGGGGACCATAATCGAGCGTCGAGCGATCCGAGCTTCTCATGCGTTGTTGTCGCCGCAGCGAACGCACACGGGAGGCATCCTCCTCTTGCTTTCACTGACGCCCCTTGATGTGGGGTCTCGCGTATGGTAGAAACGATCTGAACCACAGATGCTTCAAACGAAAGCAATGACGGAGAGAAATGTATGAAGAGAATCGATCTGCGCAGCGATACGGTGACGTTGCCGACCGCACAGATGCGCGAGCGCATGGCGAGTGCCGAGGTAGGCGACGACGTGTATGGTGAGGATCCCACGGTCATCCGGCTGGAGGAAATGGCTGCCGAGAGGATGGGCAAGGAGGCCGCTCTCTTCCTGGCCAGCGGGACGATGGCCAATCTAGTGGCCCTTTTGACCTGGTGCGGACGCGGCGATGAGGTGATAGTGGGCGACAGGGCGCATACGTTCCTCAACGAAGGTGGGGGCATGGCCGCGCTTGGAGGCATCCACCCGAGGACGGTGACGAACCAGCCCGACGGGACGATTCTTCTCGCCGACTTGGAGAATGCGGTTCGCGGCGAAAACGTGCATTGGCCGCGCACGCGTCTCATCTGCATGGAAAATACGCACAATTTCTGCTACGGGTCGCCCCTTTCGCCTGCCTACATGCAGGCGGTTTCGGACCTCGCGCATCGGCGCGGCATAAAGGTCCACACTGACGGCGCGCGCATCTTCAACGCGGCCATCGCTCTAGGCGTCCCTTGCCACGAATTTGCCCGGCACACGGACACCATTTCGTTCTGTCTGTCAAAAGGCCTCGCCGCGCCGGTGGGCTCGATGCTCTGCGGCCGCAAGGAATACATCGCCCAGGCCCGCCGACAGCGCAAGATGGTCGGGGGAGGAATGAGGCAGGCGGGGATCATCGCCGCGGCGGGAATCGTCGCTCTGGAAACGATGGTCGACCGTCTCTCTAATGACCACGACAACGCGAGGAAGCTCGCACAGGGCATTTCCGAGATTCCCGGCCTTCTCCTCGATCTCGACCGAGTGAAAACGAACATCGTCTTTTTCGATCTGGAGCCCGGCGGCCTGACCGCGTCCCAGCTTGCCGAACGCACCAAGGCACGAGGCGTTCTGGTCGGAGTCATGGGAGAGCGGCAGGTTCGAGTCGTGACCCACTACGGCATCGACAATGAGGACATCGCAGCCGCCGTTGCCGCTGTCAGAGGCGCAATCCTGGAATAGGGCCCTCGAGCGGCCCCATCGACGTGCCATTCCCGGAAGCCAACCTCTTTTTTCTTGCCGGGCGGCTCAATTGGTCGCATAATGGCATCCGCATAGTCAGTGAAAAAAAGGGGGGGGAGGTCATGACGAAGGCCGAGCTCGTCTCGAAACTGGCCGAATCCAGTGCCTTTGATCGACATTTGCGGTCGGGAAAACAACACGATATTGACCTGCCCAACGACTCATTTTTACCACCGGCAAGAGCCTTGCAGCCTTTCCTTGAGGAGCGTATAGCGCAGCTGCGTCTTGTTGTTGCGCACGGCAATGGACAGGGCCTTTTTCGTTCCCACGAGGACAACGAGCTTCTTCCCCCTCGTAATGCCCGTGTAGAGGAGGTTCCTCTGGAGCAGCACAAAATGCTGGGTGAGGATGGGAATGACCACCGCGGGATATTCCGAGCCCTGGGCCTTGTGCACGGAGGTGGCATAGGCGAGGACAAGCTCGTCGACTTCCGAGAAATCGTAGCTCACGAGCCTGCCGTCGAAGTTGACGTAGACCTCCTGCTCCTCCGTGTCGATGCGCGCAATCCTTCCTATATCCCCGTTGTAGACGTCCTTGTCATAGTTGTTCCTGATCTGCATGACCTTGTCGCCCCTCTTGAAGGCCTTGCCGCCCCTCAAGAATTCTTCTTTCGAAGGGTTGAGCTGCTTCTGCAGCTCCGTGTTGAGGTTGAGGGCCCCGACCGTTCCCCGATGCATGGGCGTGAGCACCTGGATGTCGTCGATGGAATGGTAGCCGAAGCGCCTGGGGATGCGCTCGCGGCACAGCTCCACGACCCTATCCAGCACTGCCTCCGGTTCGGCCAGCTCGATAAAGTGGAAGTCCGCTTTCCCCTCGCCCTTGCCGGCGAAAGGCATCTGGCCCGCGTTGACACGGTGCGCATTGACGACGATCATGCTCTCTTTCGACTGGCGGAAGATCTCATTGAGGCGGACCACGGGGACCACGCCGGAATCGATGATGTCTTTGAGCACGCTGCCGGCGCCCACGGAAGGCAGTTGGTCCACGTCCCCCACGAAGATGAGCGTAGCTGCCTGGGGCACTGCCTTGAGCAGGTGATACATGAGGATCGTATCTACCATGGACGTCTCGTCGATGACGAAGGTCTCAGCCTCCAGGGGATTGCCTTCGTCCCTCTTGAACCTGCCGTCCTTCGGGCTGTACTCGAGGAGCCTGTGGAGCGTCTTGGCCTGATGGCCCGTGGCCTCACCCATCCTCTTTGCGGCCCTGCCTGTGGGGGCCGCAAGGAGCACGCGGCGGCCCAGCCTCTTCTGGATGGCGATGATGGCCTTGATGATGGTGGTCTTGCCCGTGCCAGGCCCGCCCGTGATCACCATCACCTTCCGCTCCATGGAATCGCTCACGGCTCTGGCCTGCTGCTCGGACAGGACGAGACCGAGATCCTTTTCCGCCGAGGCGAGCATCTCCTCCCGGTTCATGAGGGGGAGCTGCCTCGGGTAGGCAAGAAGCTCGTGGAGGCTCCTCGCTATTCCCTGCTCGCATACGTGAAAGCTGATGAGGTAGACCGCCTTTCCCTCGCCGCCGAAGACGTCCATATCCTCTATGACGATCCGGCGGTCAGAGGCTGCTGACGCGAGGGCCTCGAGAACGATAGGGCTGTCTATTTCCAGCGTCTTCTCCGCGGCTTCCACGAGCCGGTCAAAAGGGTAGTAGACGTGCCCCTCATCGGCGAGGCGATTGAGGATGAACTGGACTCCTGCCCTGGCCCTGACAGGGGAATCCTTTTCGATCCCGAGCTTCTCCGCGATCTTGTCAGCAGTGATGAAGCCTATGCCGAAGACGTCCTCAGCGAGCCTGAACGGGTTTTCGCGCACGACGGAAACGGCTTCGCTCCCGTACTGTTTGAATATCTTCATTGCGTAGGCTGGGCTCACGCCGTGCCCCTGGAGAAATACCATGACGTCCCTTATCTCCCGCTGGGCGTGCCAGGCGGCCCTGATCATTTCGACCCGCTTTTCGCCGATGCCTTCAACCTCCTTGAGGCGCTCCGTATCCTCTCCTATGACGTCGAGGGTCCCGACGCCGAACGCGGCCACGAGCCGTTTTGCCATGACAGGGCCAATCCCCTTGATCATGCCTGAGCTGAGGTATCGCTCGATGCCGGCAACGGTGGCGGGAATGATTGATTCGCAGGAGGCTATCTTGAACTGCCTGCCGTACCTCGGGTGATTGAGCCACTCGCCCTTCAATTTGAGGACTTCCCCGGGGTTCAGGCACGGCAGGGTGCCGACGATGGTGACGAGATCCATGTGCCCCTCTGCCTTGAGGCGGGCAACGACGTAGCCGTTTTCCTCGTTGAAGTAGGTGACCCTTTCTATCTGTCCCTTCAGCTCGATCATAGGCCTCGCACCAATAAGTATACTATACGGGAAGCGAGATTGTCGGGCAAACCTCGGCCCGTTTTGCTTTCCCGCATCCGGCCGGCTTTCGTCCGGCTCCGGCACTTAAGCCAGTTCTTGACATTGACAATGTCAGCCCCTTATATTAGATGAGCCTAAAGCAGACATTTTACGAAAAAGGCTCACCATGCGGAACGAGGGGGTAAAAAAATCCGGGTGTTCCGCGAAAAGAGCAGAAAGAGCCAAGAGGTGGGTATATGTGGGAATATACGGGCAAGGTAAAGGACCATTTTCTCA
>CAYZAF010000056.1:0-6818 GCA_964476435.1 uncultured Syntrophaceae bacterium | reverse complement strand
GTACGTAAATGCCAAGTGCGCCGAGATCCACGGGTATGCCGACCCGTCTGAAATGCACGGGCTGAAGCTGAGGGACATGATTTTCTCTGAGGATCTTCCCCTCGTGAAGAAGATGAGCGACTGGGTATACGGCGAGGTAGGGGCCCACGGTTCGCAGCAATTCAGGATTGTGAGGAAAGATGGACAAGTAAGGGACGTCGAGATCTATGGAAGATATACGACGTACAGGGGCAGGCCCGCGGTCATAGGGATGATCATCGACGTCACCGACAGGAGATGCGCGGAGGATGCGCTTCTCTGGAAAACGACCTTCCTCGAAGCCCTCGTACACTCCTCGCGGGACGGGATACTCGTGCTCGACAGCCGCATGCAGAAGGTGGCGCAGAATCAGCGCCTCGGCGAAATGTGGCACATGCCCCCGGACCTTGCCGAGGCAGAAGACCAGGAACAATGCGTCAATTTTCTCATGGCATCCATCAAAAACCCAGAAGATTTTCGCAAGAAGCTCGCGCATCTCCGTAAACACCCGGGCGACAGCGTTCGGGGAGAATTCGAGCTCAAGGATGGCGCAATAGTCGAAGCATTCTCCTACCCTGTGCTCGGCAAGGAGAGTCTCGAACAGTACGGAAGGATATGGACGTTCCGCGACGTCACCGAGATCAGGCATTACTGGGACATGCTCGAAAACCTCTCCACCACCGACGGCCTCACGGGCATAGCGAATAGGCGGCGATTCGACAGGTTTCTTGAGCGAGAGTGGCGCAGGGGCATGCGCGAAAGCTCGGAGCTGTCCCTTCTCCTCATGGACATTGACTACTTCAAGGAGTTCAACGACCGGTACGGACACCTCGCTGGCGATGACTGTCTGAAGCAGGTCGCAGCCACCCTGGAGAGGACGGCTAAGCGGGCCGGCGACCTCGTCGCGCGTTACGGAGGAGACGAGTTCGCGTGCGTCCTTCCCGGTACGGGTGAGAGGGGCGCCGCAGAGGTGGCCGAGAAGATGGCGGGGGAAATGGCAAAACTGCGCGTACCCCATGATGGCACGGAAACCGTGACGCTCACCATCGGGGTGGCAACCGAGGTGCCGGAGCTGGGACAGGACCGTTCGGAACTCATAAGGAGGGCGGACGAGTCTCTGTATGCCGCGAAGCAGCGCAGGAAGGCGGCGCGCCCCCACCACGAGGAGGGACGATGACGAACGATCGGGAAGAGCTGCTCGCCAGGGCACGCAGCGCAGGCACTTTGCCCATGCTGAGAAACATGATGGTCGAGGTGTTCAGGATCATGGCCGATCCCGACTCATCGTTCGGTCAGCTCTACGACGTCGTGAAATACGACCTGGCCATCTCTTCAAAGATCATCAGCATCGCTAACTCTCCCTACTACAACAGGGGGACGCCGGTAACGAGCCTCGAGAGGGCGATGGTCATGGTGGGCTTCAAGGAAATTGAAAGAATCATCATGTGCCTCGTCTTCATGAAGCAGATCGTGTCACCCTGGAAGCTCGCCGAGGAAGATTTGAAGGCCCTGTGGGAGCATTCGCTCACCGTTGCCCATGCGGCAAAGACTCTATGCTCTCACATGGGCGTCGAGGAATCGGAGAAGGCGTTCGCGATCTCCATGGTCCACGACGTAGGGAAGGCCATTCTCTATGCCCTCGACGAGCGGTACAGGGGCATCGCGAAAGAGGCGTCTGTGAGCGCAAAGGATGTCTGCAGCCTCGAGCGTGGCGAATACGGCATTGACCACCAGGAAATAGGTCACTATATGTCAATAAAATGGGGATTCCCGGGAGAGTTCTCCCAGGCCATCCTGGACCACCACAGCCAGCCCGACGGGAAAGCGCTCATCATCGACCTCGTGAGGGAGGCCGACGCCTTCGCGTGCGGTCGGGAGGGCGTTCTCCCAGAGGAAGAAAGAACCATACTCAAGCTGGAAAAAGAGGCCATAGAGGCGGAAACAGACCGCATCAAACTCTTTGTGGGGGCATAGGTCGCTCCGCTTTCAGTGAGAACGCTCGCCCTTGGGCACGGGCGATTTTCTTGAACCCAGGCATCCCCATTCCGGGCCGGGACTATTCCGTTTTATTCCCTGGAGAATAACGAAGCGGTGCCCCTTGGTGTTCTCCAATCCACAGAGAGCCGCGAAAGCTAGCCAATTATGCGATCGATGGTGACGATGTTCCTGTCGAAGAAATCAAGGCAGGTGGTGGTTGATTGACCACAAATAGGAAGGGAAAAGAACCCGCATTTTTGGTATTGTTTAGGTGGCGCCGTCGGGCTACGGACAGGCGTGACTTTAAGGCTGAACGGAGGTTTTTCGCTCATGAGCTCTAAGAAAAAGGTCAACATCGGAGCCGACAAGCAGGTTATCAGGGGATCCAGTCTCATAGGACCCACAGATTCCGGCGTCCCCACCCTGATAGATGTGAAGGACGGCAGGATCACGAGGATCAGGCCCCTGCACTACGAGATGAACTATAATAACAAAGAGTTCAATGCCTGGAAGATAGAAGCGAGGGGGAAGGTCTTCGAGCCCCCCACGAAGGGCCTTGTCGGTCCCATCGGTCTCGCGTACAAGAAACGCGTCTATTCAAAGAACCGGGTGCGCTATCCCCTGAAGCGCATCGACTGGGACCCGAAAGGCGAGCGGAACACCCAGAACAGGGGCACAAGCGGCTACGTCCGCATCTCGTGGGACGAGGCCACAGAGATCGTCGCGTCCGAGCTGAAGCGCGTTGGCACAACCTACGGCCCTGAGGCTGTCCTCTCCCAGGCAGACATGCACGGCGAGAGCACCCACCTCAGTCCAAGCCACGGCTGCGCGAATAGGCTCCTCTCCCTTCTCGGCGGCTATACGATCCAGATGCGGAATATGGACAGTTGGGAAGGACAGACCTGGGGCGCCAAGCATGTCTGGGGGTGCGAGCCGGTTGGGGAGATGATGCCCGCTGCCAACCTCTATCCCGACATCGCCGAACACGCTGACCTCCTCCTCTTCTGGGGGTGCGATCCTGAGACGACGGCCCATCCCATCAATGGCATGCTGGCGAGCCGTCTCTGCTATTGGCTCACGGAGATAGGCCTCAAGTCGGTCTACATCTGCCCTGACCTGAACTACGGCGCGGGGGTCCACGCGGACAAGTGGATACCGATCCTCCCGAACACCGATGCTGCCCTTCACCTGGCAATCGCCTACCTCTGGATCACCGAGGGCACCTATGACAAGGAGTACATCGCGAGCCATTCCTATGGATTCGACAAGTTCGAGGAGTATGTCCTGGGCAAGAACGACAACGTGCCCAAGACCCCTGCCTGGGCATCGGAGAAGTGCGGCGTGCCCGAGTGGACCATCAAGGCCCTCGCGAGGGACTGGGCGAACAAGGTGACGAGCCTCATCCACGGCAACGGAGGACCGGGCATCAGGGGACCTTACGCTTCCGAGCCTGCCCGCCTGGAAGCCATGCTCCTCGGCATGCAGGGCCTCGGTAAACCGGGGGTCCACCAGGCGAAGATGATCGAATGGTCCCTATTCAGCCGCTACTACCCTCTCCCCTATCAGGGCAAGGTCAAACCGCAGCTTGCCGCTTTTTCAGAGCAAGTCCCTCCCCCAGCGCCCTCTAACCCCAAGAGCATAGTGCCCTACTACGCGGGCAAGCATCCGGAGATGCTCGAACTGATGAAGCCCTTGAAGACCCCTCCGACCCAGTCCATCCCCAAGTGCCTCATCCACGACGCCATCCTCAACCCTCCCATCAGCTGGTGGGGACTCCATTCCTTTGTCGGGCCAACGAAAGAGCAGTTCGTGAAACATACCTTCCCTGCCCCCGGCTGCTCGGAGATCCACATGATCTGGACGGATAGCCCTTGCTGGATCACCTGCTGGAACGACTCGAACACTTACATCCAGGCCCTTAAGAAGCCTTCCATCGAGTGCATCGTGGCCATGCACCCCTGGCTCGAGAACGACTGCCTCATGGCGGACATCATCCTCCCGGGGGCGACGAGGTGCGAGTTCCTCGACATCGGCAACGATCTCGGCGGCGGCGCCTTCGTCTCACTCTTTCTGGAAGATCACTGCATCGACCCCGTGGGAGAGTCCCGGAGCAACTTCGACATCGTCACCTCCATCGCCGACAAGCTGGGACTGAAAGAGGAGTACACCCAGGGCAAGACCCATGAGGAGAAGCAGAGGCTCGCCTTCGAAGCCTCCGGAGTGGAGAAACTGATCTCCTGGGAAGAGCTGCAAAAGAAAAAGTATTATGTCATGCCCTGCGATCCCACAATAAAGGACGAGCCGCCCGGCTTAAGCCCGTTCTGCAAGGACCCAAGGAACAACCCCCTCACCACCCCCACGGGCCTTCTCGAGTATTCCTCCTCTGCGTTGGAGAAGCTTTTCCCCGATGATCCCGAGCGTCCCGCCGTGCCTGCATGGATCGAGAAGGGGGAGAGCCACGACGAGCGCTTGTCGAGCGAACGGACGGCAGCGTACCCCCTCCTCTGCATGTCGAACCACCCGAGGTGGCGCATGCATGCCCAGGGCGACGACATCACGTGGACGAGGGAGCTTTCCACCATGAAGGTGAAGGGGCCCGACGGCTACCTCTACGAGCCGGTCTGGCTTAATCCTGCTGAGGCTGCCTCCCGGGGCATCAGAAACGGTGACATCGTGAAGGTATTCAACGAGCGGGGCATCGTCTTAGGGGGCGCCCACGTGACCGAACGCGTCATGCCCCGTGTCGCCTACATGGATCACGGCTCGAGATGGGACCCCATCATCCCGGGGAAGCTCGACAGGGGAGGGGCCATCAATACCATCACGCCCCATAAGCTCACTTCCCAGAAGGCCACCGGCATGGTGGTGAGCGGCTTCCTCGTGGATGTGCAGAAGGTGACCGACGAGGAGATGGCAGGCTGGCGCAGGGACTTTCCTGAAGCCTTCACGAGGAACTACGACCCCGACACGGGTGTCTCCCTGTCCGGCTGGCTGAAAGGATAAGGAGATATCACCATGAAAGCATTCGTGATAGACGTGGGAAGATGCTGCGGCTGCTACAACTGCCAATTGGCCTGCAAGGACGAGCACGTGGAGAACGATTGGACCCCCTACGGCAAGCCCCAGCCGGAGACAGGGCAGTTCTGGCTGAAGGTGGAGGAGCACGTGTGCGGCACCATCCCGAAAGTGAAGATGCACTACATCCCTAAGCTCTGCAACCACTGCGAGAAACCGGCGTGCCTAGGCGCCTGTCCCGATAAAGCGATCTCGAAGAGGGATGACGGGCTCGTACTCATCGAGCCCGAGAGGTGCACCGGGTGCAAAGCCTGCCTTTCGGCCTGCCCGTATGAGGCCATCTACTTCAACGACGCCCTCAACCTCGCCCAGAAGTGCACGGGCTGCGCCCATCTCCTCGACAACGGCTACAAGCTTCCCCGCTGCGTCGAGTCCTGTCCGACGGACGCCATGAGCTTCGGCGAGAGAGAGGACCTCAAGGACCTCATCGAGGGATCTTCCGTCTTCAAGCCGGAGAGTGGCTGCGCCCCCCGTGTCTCCTACCGGAACATTCCGGGAAAGTTCATCGCCGGGACGGTCTACGACCCGGTCGAAAAGGAGGTCATCATCAACGGCCGCTGCCTTGCCACCTCAGGCGGCAAGGTGCTCGAGACCTTCACCGACCGTTACGGCGACTTCTGGTTCAAGGACCTCAGCGTCGGCATCTACCATGTGAGCATCGAGGCCAAGGGCTTCAAGGGCAGGTACTTCTCCGCCATCGATACGGCGCAGGACGTCAATCTGGGGGACATAGGGCTGGAGAGGAAAAAGTAAGGGAGCGGTAATCGTCTCCCTCTTCACGGGCTTCCACATAAGGGAGGGCAATGGTCTCTTGACTTTGACCACAGGCGTACCCACGTTTAGAGAAGAGTCGCGGCAGTGATCGCGAAGACTGACGTTTCTCCAAACATTAAGGAGGGTATCTCATGGGTACCATCGCCACGAGGGACGGCACGCAGATCCACTACAAGGACTGGGGCAGCGGACAACCCGTTGTCTTCAGTCATGGTTGGCCCCTCTCATCCGATGCCTTCGAGGACCAGATGTTCTTTCTGGCCTCACACGGCTATCGGTGCATCGCCCATGACCGCCGGGGTCACGGCCGGTCGGGCCAGCCCTGGCAGGGCAATGATATGGACACTTACGCGGACGACCTTGCGGAGCTTGTGGAGGCCCTCGACCTGAAGGATGCGATCCATGTGGGCCATTCTACCGGCGGTGGTGAAGTGGCCCGCTACATCGGCCGCCACGGTACGAAACGCGTGGCCAAGGCGGTGCTCATCGGCGCGGTGGCACCGCTGATGCTGAAGACGCCGGCCAATCCGGCAGGGACGCCCATCGAGGAGTTCGACAAAATCAGGGCAGCCGTCCTGACTGACCGCTCGCAGTTCTGGAAGGACCTCAGCATCCCCTTCTACGGGTACAACCGGCAGGGTGCCAAGGTCTCTGAGGGCGTGCGGGAGTCTTTCTGGCTTCAAGGGATGATGGCGGGCTTGCCTGCATCCTTTTTCTGCATCAAGGCCTTTTCCGAGACGGACCTCACCGAGGACCTCAAGAGGGTCGACGTTCCGACCCTCATCCTCCACGGCGACGATGACCAGATCGTGCCGATCGGCGCATCCGCGCTCCTTTCGGCAAAGATCGTCAAAGACGCGACGCTCAAGGTCTATCCCGGTGCGCCCCACGGCATGTGCACGACCTTGAAGGACGAGGTCAACGCCGATTTGCTCGGCTTCTTCGGCCAGCAGCGGGGAAGGAAGGCGGCATAG
>CAYZAF010000055.1:0-6273 GCA_964476435.1 uncultured Syntrophaceae bacterium | reverse complement strand
TATGTTGATGGCGGACTCACTGCTGTAGGTTGAGATTCGAAAGAAAGATGAGGTGGTGAAGAGATGAGTGAGGATGTCAAGAAGGTTGCCGTCATTGGGGCGGGGACGATGGGTCACGGCATTGCGCAATGCTTCGCCCAGGCAGGGTATCTCACATATCTCATGGACAATCAACCCGAGTCCCTCGAGCGGGCCCGGGGACTGATTGACTCGAGTCTGACCACGTTGGCCGAAGACGGCATGATAGACACGAAGTCCATCCCCGCTGCCAGGGAGAGGATTGTTTTCACCACCGTCCTCGAGGAAGCCGCGGAAGATACCGACATCGCAATAGAATCCGTCGTGGAAGACAAGCAGGTAAAGAAGACTGTGTTCGCCCAACTGGATGCCTGTTGTCCGCCGAGGACTCTGCTGGCGAGCAATACGACTCTTCTGAACCTTTTTGATTTCGTCGAGACGTCCCGTCCTGACAAAGTGCTTCTGTCGCACTGGTATGCTCCTCCACAGATTATCCCTCTCGTGGATGTCGTGAAGGGTCCTCAAACAGGCGATACCTCTATTGAACTTATGGTGCGAATTTTGAAGGGCATGGGAAAGAGGCCTGCTGTTTTCAAAAAGCCGGTTCCAGGCTATGTGGTAGGCCGACTTCAGCTGGCGTTGATTCGTGAAGCCTTCTACCTCCTCGACAACAATTACCTTTCCGCAGAAGAGCTTGATGAGGCGGTACGCTGGGGCCTTGGCTTGCGCATGCTGGTTCTCGGTCTTTGCCAGCGCGTCGATTTTACCGGTCTCGACCTTGCAGCCCGCAATCTCAAGAATCCCTCTTTTTCGCCCACTCCCGTCGAGTATATGCCGAAAAAGATTTTCGAGCTTGTGGAGCAAGGGCGCCTCGGCGTCAAGTCCGGCGCCGGTTTCTACGATTATGCAGGGAAGACGGAGGCGGAGATTTCGAAAGAGAGGGACCTTAAACTCCTCAAGCTGCTCAAGCTAGTCCATGGGTGGCTTTAACGACGAAGCAGTATGAGCCTTAGCCCTTGGAAAGTGCCGGGCACTCTGCACCTCGGACCGTCTGCGCCTCCTTGGAGAGTGGGGGAAACAGATTGCGAATCTTCTTCGGTGACAAGAAGCTTCCCGTCCAGATAGCGAGGCCGGCGATTATTCCGTTCTACGATTATTGTCCGTCCCATGATATAGTTTTCTGCCGAAGAAGCAAGATGCCAATAAAAACGTAAAGGGGATGACGAAAATGAAATATGCTATTGTCAGTTCGGTACGGACAGCAATCGGGAACTTTGGCGGCACCCTGCGCACTGTCCCGGCTTATGACCTCGCCGCCGTTGTTCTGAACGAAGTGGTGAGAAGGGCTGGCCTCGATCCGGCATCGGTCGACTGCGTCATCATGGGACAGAATTACCAAAACGGCGAATACGTGAACATCGCCCGGATGGGCCTGCTCACCGCAGGGTGGCCAGTAGAGATCGTCGGCCTGACGAACGATCGGAGATGCCCCAGTGGCCTTGACGCCATCTGTCTGGCTTCCATGGCGATTGGAACGGGCAACGCAGCAGTCGCGGTCGCCGGAGGCGTCGAAAGCATGAGCACTGCGGAACTCTACCTCAAGGGCGATATCAGGTGGGGGTTGGGCGGAATCGGGGATATGCCGAAGGGCCATGGGAGTTTGAGCACCTGGGGCCTCCCGCTTTACGATAGAGCATTGCGGGGTAGGGTCATGAATCAGCCGGACAAGAGGTTCGGCGTCATTCCCAGCATGATGGCTTGGGCGGAGACGGCTGCCAAGGAACATGGGATCTCTCGCGCGGAAGTGGACAAGTGGGCTTTGCTGAGCAACGCAAGGGCATGCGCGGCCATGGAGTCAGGCAAGTTCAAAGAGGAGATTATCGCTGTACCGGTGCCCCGGCCCAAGGGCGAACCCTTACTATTCAGCCAGGACGAGCGTCCACGGGCCGACACGACTCTGGAGGGATTGGCCAAGCTCAAACCTGTGATGGGAGGGGTCTGCACTGCGGGCAATTCGTGCGGTGAGAATGACGGCGCATCGGTCTGCGTCATAATGTCGGGTGAGAAGGCCGAAGAATTGAGCCTGCAACCCCTTGCCTATCTCAAAGGGTTTGCGTTTAGCGGTTCGGATCCTCGCTACGCGTGGAAAGCTGCCACGGCTGCCGTTAACAAAGTGCTCGAAAAAACAGGGATGTCTCTCAAAGACATGGACCTTATCGAAGTGCACGAGGCGTTCGCCGCCCAGGCACTCGCGAACTTCCGCGAGCTCGGCTTGACTGAAAAGGATTACGATAGGATAAACGTCAACGGTTCCTGTGTTGCTCTGGGTCACCCTCTCGGCGCCACCGGCGCCAGGATCGTTACGACGCTCACACATGAGATGCGGAGGCGGGACGTCCACCGTGGACTGATAGCCATGTGCGGAGGCGGCGGAATGGGAGTGGCTGCAATTCTGGAAAGGGCGTAAGATGAGGAAATAGAACCACGCGTTAAGTGGCTCCCGTCGGCAACAAAGCGCCTTGTTGTGCGCGGCGTAGGCCAGGAGGTTATCCACATGAGTACGTCACTGCTTGACCTAACCGATAAGGTGGCTGTCGTGACCGGAGCGGGCCGGGGCATAGGAAGGGCCATAGCGATCCAGTTCGCCCGCGCCGGCGCGGAAGTAGTTGCGGCTGCAAGAACCGTTTCGGAAATCGAGGAAACTGCCGCCCTGATCCGCGACGAAGGGGGCAAAGCATTAGCGGTGCCCGTAGATGTCCTCAACATCGAGCGGATCAAGGAGATGCTGCGCAAGACCCTGGACAGCTTCGGCAAGGTTGACATTCTGGTGAACAATGCGGGTGGGCTTCCAGACAACGTAACTGCCGGCTTCAATCACGGCTACGTTCTTAATCTCTCCTTCGAGGATTGGAGGGCAGAGATAGAACTGAACCTGAACAGCATATTTTACTGTTGCAAGATTATAGGCGAGGCAATGGTCCGGCAAGCTTCAGGCAATATCATCAACATTAGTTCGGGACAGGGGCTTGGTCCTTTCCCTGGATTCGGCGCCTCCGCTGCGGCGAGAGCCGGAGTCATAAACTTCACGAAGACCTTGGCGTTCGAATGGGCCCCCTACAACATACGGGTCAACAGCCTTGCCCCTGGAGTGACGGAAACTTCCTTGACGACAAAAGACTTTGAGACGGATCCAGGATTGAGAGAGGCGAGGTTGGGAAACACCTCGATGGGACGGTTTGGTAAGCCCGAGGAGATGGCGGCTGTAGCGCTTTTCCTCGCGTCTCCCTGCTCTTCGTATCTCACCGGAGAGACCATTTTCCCGAGCGGCGGCCGCATAAGCAGCGTTCCTCCTGGCTACACCGCCTATCTCCGCGCCACGAGAGAGAGGTTGAGAGAAAAAGTCCCCTAGGAGAGCGAACGGTGTTCGCCCGTGCGCCGACGATGGTTTCGAGAGTGCGCGAATGGGCGTGCACGTTACCCAATGGCCTCGTGAGGCGCCTAAGGCATAAGGAGAAATAGGTGGATTCCTCTCAAGGCGTAGAGATATCGGTCAGGGAGACGATGGCGCTCCTTGATTCAGAAAAAAGAAGCATGATTCCCGATATCCGCAGCGAAACAGCATTTCACCTGAGCCGCATCAGCAATGCCCGTCATGTTTTCCGGAAAAGCGTTTGAGTGATCAGATGGATCTTATTAAGCTTTTTGCACTGATATCTTCCCATACGTCGGCACGGTAGGACACTCCTTGCGAAAGCCGGTGTGGGGGAACGGCGCGTCTGATTTTTTTTGTTGCATTTATCCGGAACATCAGCTTCGATATAGCGATCGGGCAATTGAAGAAGCGGGGACGTCCTGATGGCGACACACAACAAGAAGCAGTTTCTTGACAGGAGCAGACTCCGCGACATCGTTCTACTGTGCGCATTTGTTTCGGCCCCGCTCTGTTCACCGTCGAAACCGATTCTGATCATCGGCTTTTTCCTCCTGGCCTACGGTTGTTTCGCCCATCTTGTTGCCAAGGGCGTCCTGATACGAAACATCGTACTCTGCAACCGCGGGCTTTACGGGATAGTACGTCATCCCTACTATCTTGCCAGCTACTTGATTGACCTGAGCTTCTGCGTTTTGAGCGGCAACTACGTCCTCATGCTCGCGTACCCGTTTTCGTTCTTCTGGGCATATGGTCCGACCATGCAGAAGGAGGAGGAGTTTTTGGCCTCTGAATACGGAGATGACTTTCGCCAGTACGCCTCAGAGGTGCCGCAGGTCTTTCCGGGGAGAAGATCAATCGGGCGGGTGAAGACCTTTTTTGAAGGGTTTTCTTTCCAATGCGTCACTTGGAAAGAGTGTGGCAGGCTTACGAGATTCTGCTCCGCCGGTATTTTTATCACCCTTGTCCACGACGTTTTCGCGGATGGACTTGGCAACGTGAGTCAACGCGTTCTCGTCCACAGTGCGTTCAACGCGGTATTCTTTTTCATCGCGATCGCTCTTTACTTTGCCAGCCTCGCCCTCATCGGACTCGCCAAGAGGAAGCGGTTCCATCGATGACGCGAGGCGCACCCGCTGATATTGATACAAGGACGATGCGCCAGAAATGACCGCCCCCTAATGAAGGGGTAGTTCAGCGAGGCCCCGAACCCCTTTTATGATCGACTCTTATTGACGGAGAAAGACCTCACAAACGTGAACGGGTTCCGCACAAACACGAGATAGGGTACTCTGGCGTCCGAGAGCAACGCATTGACAGCTCACCTGCTTGTGCGGTAGAGTATGTTGTATACAAAGACACTGATTTCTCGCTAGCCGGAGCCGATCATGGATAGAAGCTACTATTTGTTCCTTGGTCCAGACAAGATGAGCTATTTTTCGCTCCCACCGAAGTGGGTGGCGGCCCACTTCCTGGAGAGCGGCCGCACACCCCCTTCCCAGTCGGTGCGAGAAATGACCAGGGAGGCCCTCGCCAGGCCTTTCGGCATCCCATCTTTGAGAAAGGTCGTCTCAGGGGGCAGGCGAGTGGCTGTTATCGTGGACGACGGAACCCGCCCGACACCCGCCTCCGAGATCCTCGCGGTCTTGCTCCCTCAGCTCATAGAGGCAGGATGCCCTAAAGAAGCTACGGTTATTGTGATGGCCCTGGGTACCCACCCGGCGATGACGGGGGAGGAGCTTGCGCTAAAGCTTGGCGCGGAGGTCGCCTCCACGTACAGGGTAGTCCAGCACAATGCATGGCAGGACGATCTCGTTCCCGTGAAGACACCCGGTGACGGACCACTGCTGAAAGTCAATGCTGCGGTCACTCAGGCGGACGTCAGGATCGGGATAAGCTCGATCCTGCCCCATCCCATGGCTGGCTACGGGGGAGGCCCCAAGCTTCTCATGCCCGGAGTCTCGAACATAGATTTCATCATGCGTCATCACATGAAGAATGCGATCCATCCTATGTCGAAGATAGGCATTTCCAAGGGCAACCCCTTCCACGAGGACTGCATGAGCATGGCTAAGGTGATCGGTCTCGATGTCACCATAGACTGCACCTACGATAGGGAGGGGCGCATCACCCGGGTGATCGCCGGCAGCCTGGAAGAGGCCTTCACCGAGGCAGTGAAGGCGTGCTCCGGTGTGCTTGGCCACCCGTTTCCGGAGAAGGTTGACATATCCATCACTTCGAGCTATCCCCATACTCACGGCATCCAGTTCTATAAGGGACTGGCTGCGGCGGACTTGGTCACCAATCCGCAAGGTGCGATTGTGGTTGTGGCCCCCATGGCCACACCTGTGCCCGACGACTTTGTAAAGTCCTTTGGCAAAGTAAAGGAGGAGGCGCACGGCGATGCCGTTTCGTACGTGTGCGGATTCATGTCGCAAGGCATGCCTTATCTCCCCAACCACTCGGCCGAGTTCAATCTGGCTATGTCCTACGCGATCCGGAGGCCGCAGATTAGAACCATCATCGTCTCTCCCCTGATTACCCGCGACACGGCAGAGATCCTTGGGCTGGAATACTCGCCCACCCTGGAAGACGCGCTGGCCCGCCTGGGCCAAGCCTATCCGGAGGCGCGGGCCGCCATATTCCCCTCGGGCGGCCTCATTGTTCCCATTGTCGATTGGGACGGATAGGGGTAGTCACCGGGATACTCCTTGACGTTTCAGTCCACGAGCCTGCGTGGCGAGCGATCTTCGGATGCCACGGCTTTATCTGCAATATCGACAAGTTTCGCAATCTACGCGCTTACATGGGAAGGCGACTGTTTG
>CAYZAF010000054.1:0-2767 GCA_964476435.1 uncultured Syntrophaceae bacterium | reverse complement strand
CGCCGCATGCGCCATGGAGCCTGCCGAGCCGTTGGCACGGCCCATAGGCGCCTTGGGCGCCGAGCAGGTGAAGAAGCTCGTGGACGCGGGATCGGGACTCTTTCTCGTGGACACGCGGACCGACTTCGAATTTAGGAAGGGCCGCATACCGGGCGCCGTCAATATACCGCCCCACCGGTTCGACCAATTGGCTTCCCTCCTGCCGCCGGATAAGGAAGTTCGTCTCGTCTTCTACTGCAGGGGGTCTGCCTGAGAGCCGAGCAAGGAGGCGGCGGTCGCCGCGAGGCAGTTGGGATACGTGAACGTGCACGTCTTCACCGGGGGTTATCCGGCCTGGGTAGCCAGGGGCTATCCCATAGAGTCCGACCAGTAGAATCCGGCTGCAAGACCGGTCGGGCGTCCCTTTTTTTCGCAAAGAACTTTTTCATTCCCTAGGGGGTCTCAATGCTTTTTTCCAAAATGTTCATTCCCACCATGAAGGAGGAGCCAAAGGAGGCGGAGGTCGTGAGCCACAGGCTCATGCTCAGGGCCGGCTTCATCAGGAGGCTCTCTTCCGGCATATACACGTGGCTCCCCTTGGGCCTCAAATCGCTCCGGAAGGTGGAGAGGATCATCCGGGAGGAGATGAACCGAGCAGGGGCCCAGGAGATCCTCATGCCAGCGGTCCAGCCCAAGGAGCTGTGGGTCGAGAGCGGGCGGTGGGATCTGTACGGCAGGGAGCTGCTGCGCTTCAAGGACCGGAACGAGAGGGAGCTCTGTCTGGCCCCTACGCACGAAGAGGTGGTGACGGACCTCGTGAGGAGGGAGGTGCGCTCCTACCGGGAGCTTCCGATGAACCTCTACCAGATACAGACGAAGTTCCGGGATGAGATCCGGCCCAGGTTCGGCGTCATGAGGTCCCGCGAGTTCATCATGAAGGACGGCTACAGCTTCGACGCGGACGAACAGGGCGCGGAAAAGAGCTACATGGCCATGTTCCAGGCTTACGACAACATCTTCAGGAGGTGTGGCCTGAAGTTCAGAGCTGTCGAGGCCGATACAGGCGAGATCGGGGGGAAATTCTCCCACGAGTTCATGGTCCTTGCCGATACGGGGGAGGACGTGATCATTTCGTGCGACACCTGCGGGTACGCAGCCAACCTGGAGCGGGCCGAAGTGGGCGGGCCCACACCCAATGCCGGAAAGAGGGGCGGCTCTTATCGGAAGGTGGAGACGCCGGGCAAGAGGAGGGTGGAAGAAGTGGCGGAATTTCTCCACGTGCCCCCGCAGAAGATCGTGAAGACCCTGCTCTTTGCAACCGACAGGGGTACTGTCGGCGTCCTCGTTGCGGGCGACCAGGAGATAAACCCCACGAAGCTGAAGAATACGCTCTCCTTCAAGTCTGTGGAGATGGCGGACGAGGCGACGATAGAGCAGGTGACCGGCGGGCCTCTCGGGTTTTCGGGGCCTATCGGGCTCGACATACCCCTTTACGCAGACAAGGATGTCCTGGCCATGGAGGACTTTGTCGTAGGGGGCAATGAGAGGGACATGCACATCGTGGGCGTGAACGTGGCAGATTTCAAGGCAGAGGGCTTCTACGACCTCCGGGTCGCGCAGGCAGATGACCCCTGCCCGCGGTGCCAGGGCCGCCTCACCTCGACACGGGGGATAGAGGTCGGCCACATATTCAAGCTCGGGACAAAGTACAGCGAGTCCATGGCTGCAACCTTCCTGGATCAGGCAGGAGAGGAGCGGCTCATGGTGATGGGCTGCTACGGCATAGGGGTCGGCAGAACCGTGGCGGCCGCGATCGAGCAGAACCACGACGATAACGGCATAGCCCTGCCCTTCGCCATCGCGCCCGCAGAAGTCGAGGTGCTGCCCGTCAACACCTCCCACCAGGAGAGTATGGAAGTGGCCCACGCAGTCTACGAGGCCCTCGTGGACAAGGGCGTAGAAGCGATCCTCGACGACAGGGACGAGAGGCCAGGGGTGAAATTCAAGGACAGCGATCTCATCGGCGTCCCCTTCAGGGTCACCGTAGGGGAAAGGGCCCTCAAGGAGGGAAACGTGGAGATCAAGACCCGCACGCGCAGGGACGCGGAGAAGGTGCGCAAAGAAGAGGTTGTCGGGAGGATGATGGCGTATGTTGCATCGGCTCGGAACAGGTAAACCCACGCCGCGAGAAGAGATCCAGCAGAGGATCGCAAACCTCAAGGAAGCGATGGCCTCCTCCGGCATCGATTTCTCTCTCATTGTCCAGATTGTCGATCTTTTTTATTTCACTGGCTCCGCTCAAAAGGGCGTGCTCCTCGTGCCTCAGGCAGGGGAGCCCCTCTTCTTCGTGCAGAGGAGCGAGGAGCGCGCCAGGCAGGAGAGCCCCCTCGAGGTCATCCCCATAAGGGCGGAAAAAGAGATAGCCAAGCTCCTCAAGGAGAAGGGCGCCTTCAAGGGCAGGGGGGCGATGGAGCTCGACGTTGTCCCGGTGGCCCTGTTCGAGAAATTCAAAGAGATCACCGGATGCGCGGACTTCGCGGATATCTCTGGGGCCATCAAGACGATCAGAACGGTAAAGAGCCCCTTCGAGCTCGACCAGGTGCGAAAGTCGGGGAGCATCTGCGATTGGGTGCTCGCAAAGGCAAAAGGCATCATCAGGGAAGGCGTGAGGGAGCTAGACATCGATGCGGAGCTCGTGGCAGAGGGGAGGAGGTTCGGCCACCAGGGCCTCCTGCGCATGCGGGGCTTGAACCAGGAGATGATGTGCCTCTACGTTGCCGCAGGGCAC
>CAYZAF010000053.1:0-2788 GCA_964476435.1 uncultured Syntrophaceae bacterium | reverse complement strand
CACGCCTCGGGGTTGATGGGCTCCCCCACTGAGCCGAGAAGTCTCAGGGAAGAGAGGTCCCGTTTGGCCGGCCACTGCTCCCCCTCCCTGGCTATGGCCCTGATGGCAGTCGGCGCTGTATAGAAGATGCTGACCTTGAACTTCTCGATGATCTGCCAGAACCGGTCGGGCTGGGGATAGGTGGGGACGGACTCGAAGACGATGGATGTGGCCCCGTTCGTGAGAGGGCCGTAAACGATGTACGAATGGCCCGTCACCCAGCCGATATCTGCGGTGCAGAAAAAGACATCCTTGTCCTTGTAGTCGAAGATGTACTTGAAGGTGCTGTACACAAAGACCATGTAGCCGCCCACCGTATGGAGGACGCCTTTCGGTTTTCCCGTGGAGCCTGAAGTGTAGAGAATGAACAGGGGGTCTTCCGCGTCCATCTGCTCCGCGGGGCACAGGTCCCCGATGCCTGGCCCTGCCATGTCATCAGCCCAGAATGTGTCTCTCCCCGCCTTCATGGGCACGTCCAGGCCGTCCAGCCTCTTGACCACCACCACGCTTTTGACCTTATGGCCTTCCTTCTCGCAGAGATCACAAGCAGCGTCCGCAGTCGCCTTCGAGCTCACGTGCTTACCCGAACGCCAGTACCCGTTCGCCGTAACGAGGGTCTCCGCCCCTGCGGCCAGGATCCTGTCCCTCAAGGCCTCCGCGGAGAAGCCTCCGAAAACAATGGTGTGGATGGCGCCGATGCGTGCGCACGCGAGCATGGTGATCGGCAGCTCCGAGATCATGGGCAGATAGATGGCTACCCTGTCGCCCTTTTTTACGCCCTTCTTCTTGAGAACGTTTGCAAACCGGGAAACCTCTCTGAGCAGCTCCTTGTACGTGTATTTCTTCACGTCATCCTCGGGTTCACCCTGGAAGAGGATAGCCACCTTGTCGCCTTTGCCTTTTTCGATCTGATAGTCGAGGCAATTGTAAGAGATGTTGGTCTTGCCGCCGATGAACCACTTGATGTCGGCCTTGGCGAAATTCTCCTGGTTCACCGTGTCCCACTTCTTGAACCAGAAGAGGTCATTGGCTATGCCCCCCCAGAACTTGTCCGGGTTCTCGATAGACTCTTTCCACATTTTTTCATACTGTTCCCTGCTTTTTACGTACGCCTGATCGACGAATTCCTTTGAGGGTGGAAACTTCCTCGTTTCCTCCATCATGCTGCTGATGGTAGATTTGTCCTCTGCCATACCAATCCTCCTCTATTCGTATGATGGCTCGTTGCCGCCTTGACAATGGGACCGCCTATAGTTTTAGTCCAATGGATGCTGATTGTCAACAAAATTGTGCATATTATCACAATCTCATCCGAGAAACTATCGTCCCGCACCCCCGGACCTTGTACGCAAGCCTCCTCAAGGGGTTCGGAAGGCCGGCAATTCCTTAAAGGTCGGTGACCCTGAAGGGGAGGAGGCGAATTCTGTTGACATTACCGGGGCAAGCGGTTATACTCTGCGCCTCCTTCCGAAAAGGGGCGCCCTGAAAGAAAGGGCCGGCATAATGAGGAGTTGACATGGCAAGGGTTTGTGAGATATGCGGCAAGGGGAAGCAGGTCGGTTACAATGTCAGTCACGCCCACAACCGGACGAAGAGGCAGTGGCTTCCCAATCTCCAGAGTATCCGGATTGTGAAGGACGGCACAAATAAGAGGGCCCGCGTCTGCACGAAGTGCATCAAAAAAGGGCTCATCCAGAAAGCGTCGAGGTCCTAGCCCGAGCTTCTCAATCTCTCCACGGACTTAACCCCCCGCACCTTTAGCACGGATTTCATGATTTTCTGCAATTGAGCGGCGCTCTGGAGCTCTACCTCAAAAACGGTGACAGCCGACCTGTCGGGATAGGCGGTTGCCTGGGCTTGGATAATGTTCGCCTTGCTCGAGGAGATGACCGAGCTGATATCGGAGAGCAGACCCTTCTTGTCGTCCCCGGAAATGCGGAGCTTCACCGCATACGTGTAATCCTTGTCCAGCTCCCATGAAACCTCTACCTTTCTCTGCTCGTCGTAGGCCAGTACGTTAGGGCAGTCCTCAAGGTGGACCGTAAGCCCCCTCCCCCGCGTGATGAATCCCAGGATCTTGTCCCCGGGTATCGGGTTGCAGCACTTGGCGAACTTGACGACCAAACCGTCAATCCCCTTGATCTTGATCGCATCGTCCTTGCTCTTTCTGATAGAGCCGAGGATCTTCTGCAGCCTCCCCACCTTGGCCGGTTCGGGCAGAATCTTGCCTAGGACCTGAAGGGGCGTATAGAGCCCGTAGCCGACAGCAGCGAAGAGATCATCGACGGTCTCGAAAGAGAAGTCCTTGGCGAACGATTGGATTTCGCCCGACTTCAGCATCTGGGGCAGACTAAAGTCATGTTTCGCCAGTTCTTTTTCGATGAGGGACTTCCCAAGCTCTATGCTCCTTTCCCTCTGCTCCTCTTTTATCCATTGGCGGATCTTCGTCTTTGCCTTGGAGGTAACGACGAATTTCAACCAGTCCTTGCTCGGTTTGTGGGTCGGGCTCGTGAGGATTTCCACCGTATCGCCGCTCTTGAGAAAGCTCCGGAGTGGCATGAGCTTCCCGTTTACCTTCGCCCCCACGCACTTATGGCCCAATTCCGAATGGATGGCGTAGGCGAAATCCACCGGGGTGGCCTCCCTCGGTAATTCTTTCACATCTCCCCGAGGCGTGAAGACGTAGATCTCGTCGGGGAACAAATCGATCTTGAAGCTTTCGAGAAACTCCTTGTTGTCTTTCAGCTCT
>CAYZAF010000052.1:0-10550 GCA_964476435.1 uncultured Syntrophaceae bacterium | reverse complement strand
CCCCATAAAACAAGAATTGCCTGTCGCCTTCATTAGGTGATTTTATGTTGACAGGGATAGAGCAGAGGATATAATTGTCTTAACCGGATCCATGGACTAGCGTATAGCTACGTGTCAACGAACCACGGGAACGCTCAGTTTTTCAAAAAAAACTGCAAGACAGGAGGGGTAACATGCGCGGTAAGAGACTGATAGCGTGTATGGGTGTGCTCCTGTTGGCCCTGCCGGTAGTATCGTTGCTCGGCAGCGGTAATGCGGCGGCAGCGGCGCCGAAAGTCCTCAAGATCGGCACAATATCGCCGATTTCCGGACCTCTTGGCGTAATCGGCCTCACATGGGGTCGAGGATTCAACCTATGTGCCGAGTGGTTGAACAGCCAAGGCGGCGTGAAGGTTGGGGGGGACAGGTACCAGGTAGAATTTATACACGAGGACAGCAAGGCGAGTCCCGAGGCGGCGACTGCCGGCGCCAACAAGCTTGTCTTTCAAGACAAGATCAACTTTGTGATCGGGGACGTCTTGAACCCCTGCTCGGAAGCGATTTACAACGTCACCAAACCTGCAGGAGTTTTGCAGGTGCTGCTGTACACGATGGATCCTTACAGGGAAGACCAGTGGGGCATAGGATCCGACAACCCGCTCTTGGTCTTGCTTATGCCGACGATAACCCTTTCCTATGACCCTTTCTTCAAGTATCTGCGTAAAACGTATCCGAACGTGAAGAACCTGGCCTACGGCGTGGCCAACGCCGGTACTTTTACCCGCATGGTGAAAGAGGCGGTAACGACGGCTGAAGCGACGGGGTTCAAGGTTGTCGACGGGCAGACCCTGGATTACAGCTGGACGGATTTTAATCCCTTCATGACCGCCCTTCTCAAGAGCAAGCCGGACGCCATTTATATCATCCACGGCGGCGGCCCGGATTTGGTCGCCGTGGAGCTCAAGGCGGCGCGTCAGATGGGCTTCAAGGGGCCCCTCATATCCTTCGGTTCGGCGAGTCCCGCATTGATACCGACGACTGTCGGGGTCCAGGACAGCCACGATATCATTTGCAATCAGGCATATGCCATGGCTCCCGAGGCGACAAAGATGATGAAGGAAGTGATGAAGATGTGGGAGGCAAAATACCCGAAAGAAGCCTTTGTCGATGACGCCCTGATGGCTTGGGACGAAGCTTGGGTTTTGGTCCAAGGGATAGAAAAAGCCAACAGCATCAAGCCAGAAGCGGTACTTAAGGCACTGGAAGGCATGAGTAAGCCCGGCAGTCTCAAGACAACTTTCGGTCCGGGATGCATGGGGGGCGCGAAGACGTTGGGAGTCAATAGAATGCTGGTGAGACCCTTCCCGATCACTGTGGTGCAAGGGGGGAAGATAAACATGGTGAGGTGGGTCTCCTCTGAGCTGCCGTGATGAGATACCGCGCCTCAACTAACGAAATGAAGCGATTCTTGTAAACGAAATTTGCAAGGAAGGGGGGAGCGAACATGAGAGATAAGAGACTCTGGATAGTGTCTGTGGGCGTTTTTTTGTTACTTCTGCCGGCAGTGATGCTGCTCGGCGGTCACTACGCAGCCGCGGCGGGTCCCAACGTGCTGAAGATCGGCACAATCATGCCGATCTCCGGGCCCCTCGGCGCGATCGGTCTGGCCTGGGATCGGGGCTTTGATCTCTGCGGAGACATGATCAACGGGCAGGGTGGACTGAAAGTCGGGGCCGACAAGTATCGGATAGAATTCATTCACGAGGATGGCAAGGCGAGCCCGGAGGCTTCGGCAGCAGCCGCCAACAAGCTCGTCCACCAGGACAAGGTCAACTTTGTCATGGGGGAAGTGATGACCCCTGCTTCGCAGGCGATCTACGAGGTGACCAAGCCTGCAGGTGTCCTGCACGTCCTGACTTACACTCAAGACCCGTACCGGGAAGACATGTGGGGTATAGGCAGCGACAACCCGCTTCTCGTCTTGCTCATGCCGACGACGAACCTTGCCTACAAAGCTTTCTTTGACTACTTGGCGAAGACGTATCCAACCGTGAAAAAAATAGTCCACAGCGAAAGCACCTATCCTTTCACCAGAATCATCGATGAGGCAAAGAAGACGGCGAAATCGAGCGGACTTGAGGTTGTAGGTGTGGAGCGCTACGACTACGGATGGACCGACTTCTATCCCTTTGCCACGGCCGTTCTCAAGTACAAGCCCGATGCCATAAGCATCGAGCACGCCGGTCCGGACCAGGTGGCCCTGATGATCAAGGCGGTGAGGGAGCAGGGCTTCAAGGGGCCGATCATGTCGCTGGGCTCGGCCAGCGCCGTCTTCATATTGGCAGGGGCCGGCGCGGAGAACAGTCACGACATAATGGCTGATCAGGCGTATGCCGGCGACCCCGACGCGCCCGCGGCGATGAAGGACGTGAAGAAAAGGTGGGAGGCTAAGTATCCCAAGGAGCCGTGGGTCGACGATGCCTTGATGCCCTGGGACGAGGTGTGGGTCCTGGCCCAGGCGATAGAAAAAGCGAACAGCATCGATCCGAAGCAGGTGGTCAAGGTGCTGCAAAGCATGACGAAACCCGGCAGTCTCAAGACGACCTTCGGCCCGGGCTACATGGGGGGCCTGAAGACGTACGGAGTGAACGGCTTGCTCGTGAGACCGGCGCCGGTTACCGTTATTCAAGGCGAGAAGATAAAGATGGTGAAGTGGTTCACTCCCGTGGTGCCTTAAAGCACGGAACGGCTCGCAAGAGGCGAATGTGACGATGGAGATATTCGGCATACCGGCGGCATCCTTGGTGCAGAGCTTTATCAACGGGCTTGCGCTGGGGTGGATTTATATTCTCATCGCCATGGGGTTGAGCCTTGTATTCGGCACCATGAGGATCCTGCAGTTTGCTCACGGCGAAGTTTACATGCTCGGGGCTTACGCTGTTTATGACTTCGTCGTCCTCCATGGGCTCTCTTTTCTCGCTGCTATGCCCCTCTGCATGGCAACCGGATTGATTCTGGGCCTCATTCTCGAGAGGTTTTTCTTCAGGCCCCTGGGCGGTGAGTTCCTGCCCACGATCATGATCGCCCTTGGGGTGATGATAGTCTTGCAGGCCATGGCCACCGTAGGGTTCGGCGTGACGCCGAAATCGATCCCTTCCTTTGCGCCCCACGCGGTTGAGGTCCTGGGGCTCAGGCTGGGCAGCGACAGGCTGATCGCGGTGGCAGTCAGCATCGCGCTGATCTTGCTCTTATATCTTTTCCTCAAAAGGACGAAGCTCGGCCTGGCCTTGACCGCTGCGGCCCAGCACCGGGAAGCGAGCCTCTTAATGGGGATAAATCCCACGCACATGTCAGTGGCGGCCATGGCGATCGGGAGCGTCATGGCCTCCGTTGCCGGAGGGTTGATGGGATCTATTTTTCCCATCAACCCCGTCATGGGAGGGACCGCTCTCATGAAGGGGCTCATCATCATCATCCTCGGCGGCATGGGCAGTCTGCCCGGCGTCGTGGTAGGAGGGCTTATCCTCGGTTTTATCGATGGTGTCGCGCCCGTCGTATCGGGTGCTGCCACGGCAGCCATAGCACCCTTGTTCATCGTGACCATCATCCTCGTGCTGAGGCCTCAGGGGTTGTTCGGTCATGAGTAAAGGGCTGCCAGTCGCCTGGGCGAAGAGGTCTGCCCTGGCGATACTTATCGTCTTCCTCTTCTGCGTTCCCCTTGTTCTGCGGAATGATTACTGGCTTTTTGTCTTCTGCCTGGCGTGGATAAACGTGCTATTGGCGTCGAGCCTGCGCACGATTTACCGCACCGGGGAGCTCTCCTTGGGCCAGGTGGGTTTCATGCTCCTGGGGGCGTATTCGTCGGCCCTGTTGTCGATGAGATTGGGAATACCTGTCTGGCTCACCATGTTGATCGGCGGTTTGTTCGCGGCCGGCATGGCATTGCTTCTCTCCTTTCCCGTGCTGAGAACGAAGGGTGTCTATTTCTCCGTGTTGACCTTCCTCATAGCCGAGATTTTCAGGCTGGCCATGTGGTACATGCCCAGCCTGTCGGGGGGTCCCGCAGGCCTATCGAAGATCCCTCCCCCCGGCACCATCAATCTGTTTGGGATCACGTCGATAGGCTTTGCGACGAAGAGCAACTACTACTACTTGCTTGCGGTCGTCGTTCTGTTTAGCCTTCTTCTCCTTCAACGCGCGGAGCGCTCCTTCGGCTTCACATGGATGGCCATACGTCAAAATGACGACCTGGCCGAGTCGGTGGGCATCGATGTCAGGGGTTACAAGCTCATAGCCTTCGTCATCGGGTGCTTCTTTGCCGGCATTGCCGGAAGCCTCTTTGCCCACTTCATGCACCTCCTCACCACCGATGTGACCGCCATGTTCGGGATGCTCACCTCCATTTACGTTGCCATTTACATGGTGGCAGGGGGGGAGGCCAGGATGGCCGGACCCATCGTAGGCGCTGTCGTTTTGACGCTTGCCCCTGAGGTCGCGCGGCCGCTGAAGGAATACCAGCCGATTGTTTTCGGCGCCCTGGTGATCTTTATTATGTTTTTTATGCGTCAAGGGATCATCGCCCTCCCTTACTATCTGCGAAGGTGGGGGCGTCGAGCGGCTGCCGGACAAGAAAGACGCCTTGGTGAAAACGGGGCTTTCCAATGACAGGCGGAGATTTGCCTATCCTTGAAACTGTGGGTTTGACAAGGTATTTCGGCGGCTTGGCCGCTGTCGTCGACCTTAACCTAAGGGTGAGCCGGAGGGAGGTATTCGGCTTAATCGGTCCCAATGGCGCCGGCAAAAGCACCATTCTCAACTTGATTGCCGGCAGCCTCCGGCCGAAGAGCGGCCGGGTGGTCTTCAACGGCGAAGACGTGACCGACCTTGCTGCGCATAGCAGGGCCGGACGGGGGATCGCTCGTGTTTTCCAGGCCAATACCGTATTCCCGGACGCCTCCGTAGCGACGAACGTAAGGGTTGGCTTCCACCTGCACACGGGAATCAGGTTTTGGGAAAGCTTCTTTGGTTGGAAAAGTGCCACGGAAGGCCGCGAGAAGCTCTTGTATGAGAAAACCCTGGAGATACTCCGGCTTGTTGGACTATACGAGGAGAGGAACCTGGCAGCGACCAGCCTGCCCCACGCAAGCCAACGGAGATTGTGCCTTGCCATTGCCCTTGCCGCTCGGCCGAGTCTTCTGCTTCTGGATGAGCCGGTCACGGGAATGACCGCGGAAGAGGTCACGGCCATGCTGTCAATCATCAGGGCCCTGAGAGACGAGAAGGGGATAGGGTGCGTGCTCGTGGAGCACAACATGAGGGCCGTGATGAACGTATGCGACCGGATTGCCGTCGTCAATTACGGCGAGAAAATAGCCGAAGGCCCTCCGGCAGAAATAAGCGAGGACCCGGCAGTGATCGAAGCGTACCTCGGGGTGGAAGAGGATGCTGTTTGAGGTGAGAAACCTGAAGGTCAGCTACAGGGGCGCCGAGGTGCTGGGCGGCATCTCGCTTGGGATCGAAAAGGGTGAAATAGTGACCCTCATTGGAAGCAATGGTGCTGGGAAGACTACCGCTTTAAGGGCAATATCCGGGCTGAAGAGCCCTGACGCCGGGGAGATCCGGTTCAAAGAGAAGCGCATCGACGGCATGTCGCCCGCTGAAATCGTCAAGATGGGTATCTCTCACGTGCCTCAGGGGAGATGGCCCTTTCCCTACATGTCCGTCCTGGAGAATATGAAGCTGGGGGCTTACCGGCGCAGAGATAAGAAACAGGTAGAAAGGGACATAAGGGATCTGTTCGAGCAATTCCCCGTGTTGGGAAAAAGGCAAGGGCAGCAGGCGCGGACCTTGAGCGGCGGCGAGCAGCAGATGCTGGTCATCGCCCGCGGCCTGATGTCATCGCCCGAGTTGCTCCTCATGGACGAACCGTCTTTGGGACTTGCGCCCGCCATGGTGCGAGAGATACGCAACATCGTCCTTGACATCAATCAACGCGGCACAAGCGTGCTCCTCGTAGAGCAGAACGCCCAACTCGCCCTTAAGGTTGCCCATAGGGGCTACGTGCTCGAGACGGGAAACGTCGTGCTGCAAGGCGCCGCCCGGGAACTGTTGCAAAGCGGCCAAGTCAAAAGGGCTTATCTGAGCAAATAAGAGTGCCGACGCTCCCCTTGTCTTTGGCCGCTTTCGAGAACTTCCCTACCCTGCCTTCCGCTCTCGGACACCAAAAAACCCTCAAAAACCTTCCACTGACCGGCCAAGAAAGACAGGAAGGCAGGGAAAGGCGCGGGCATTCCGTGATATAATAAGGCTATGGAGACCATATGGCGGGCCGCACAGGCAAAGGAAAAAGACAGAGAAGAGCACCCGTGCTTGGGAAGGAGAAGATGGGCGACATAGGGAAGATGTTCCATCCGAAGACAGTTGCCCTTCTTGGAGCCACGGATGAGGAGAAAACGGTGGGAAGGAGCCTCCTGGGCAATCTGCTCCGGTCCGGCGAGCACCGGACTTTTCCCGTAAACGCCAACCGAAAGATCGTGCTCGACATGACGTGCTATACCACCATAGGCGCCATTGGCGAAAAGATCGACCTCGCCGTCGTCGCCACACCAGCCCGCATGGTCCCTGGTATCGTCGAGGACTGCGGGAAAACAGGGGTCGAGGGGATCGTCATCGTCACGGACTTCATCGAGCTTGGCGACGAAGGTAGGAAGCTGGAAGAGGAGATCAGACAGATCGGAAAGGCCTTCGGCGTAAGGATCCTCGGCCCCAATTCCATCGGCATTGTCCGGCCTACGATCGGTCTTAACGCCTCCATCCTCGACACGCAGCCAGAGAAGGGGAATATTGCCTTTATTTCCCAGAGCGCGTCCATAGGGAGCGTCATGATCGACCGCGCAACCGAGGCCAATGTGGGTTTCAGCATCTTCGTCTCCCTCGGCTCCATGATCGACATCGACTTTGGGGAGCTCATCGATTTTTTAGGAGAAGATCCGGGAACGCGCAGCATCATGATGTATATGGAGACCATAGGCAATGCGAGGAGGTTCATGAGCGCGGCACGGGGCTTTGCCCGCAGCAAGCCGATCGTCGTGGTGAAGCCCGGTCAGTTCAAGGAGAGCGCAAAGGCTTCCCTCTCGCACACAGGCTCGATGGCGGGCGACGACGCCGTTTACGAGGTCGCCTTCAAAAGGGCGGGGGTGGTGAGGGTACGCGAGATCTCCGACCTCTTCAACGCGGCCGAGGTGCTCCGTTCGAGGCATCTGCCCCGCGGGCCAGGGCTGGCAATCGTCACGAACGCGGGGGGCACGGGCGTGGTGGCCACGGACGTGCTCATCGGCCTTGGCGGCGAGCTCGCAAAGCTCTCGAAAGAGAGCACGGAAGACCTCGAGTTCCTCCCCCAGGCAGTGAGCAAGACCAACCCCCTGGACCTCTTGCGAAGTGCGGACGTGGAGCGGTATGTGAGGACGGTCAACGTGTGCATGAAGGACGCGGAAGTGGACGGCGTCCTCGTTGTGTATGCCCCCCAGAATGCTGCGGAGCCCGTAGAGCTTGCGCAAGCAATGGCGGACATCGCCGGGGCCGCGCACAAGCCGGTGATTACCACCTGGATGGGAACCAGATCTGTCCAGGAGGGGAGAGACGTCCTCACCCGTGCTAGCGTCCCGAATTACGAGACGCCGGAGGAGGCGATCAGGACATACCTCTACATGTACCGGTACGGAAAGAACCTCCAGCTCCTCTACGAGACGCCGGCCGAGCTGGAGGTCAACGAGGCGCCCCCTAACAATCACCTGAAAGCGTTCCTGAGGAGGACCCGCAAAGAGGACAGGAGCATCCTGTCAGAGGAGGAGTCCAAGGATTTTCTCCTCAACTACGGCATTCGCTGCACCATGCCGTTCCTTACCTCGGGCGTAGAGTCTGCAGTTGACTGGGCCAGGAACAACGGATATCCCGTGGTTCTCAAGATCGTATCCCCCGACATCATACACCGGAGCGAAGTGGGGGGAATGGCCATCGGCATCTATTCGGAGAAGAAGCTCCGAGAGGAATATGGCGCGCTGATCGCCACGGTCCGAGAGCATCTGCCCGACGCTGCAATAGTGGGTGTCACCGTAGAGAAGATGATCGAGGATATCGACTACGAGCTGATCCTCGGTGCGAAGAAGGACAAGGACTTCGGGTCCGTTATCCTCTTCGGGAGGGGCGGCAGGGGAACGGAGGTCCTGAGGGATTTTTCGATAGGGCTGCCGCCGCTCAATCAGACCCTCGCGAGACTGATGATGGAGGAGACGGGCATTTACAAGATGCTCAGGGGCATCAAGGGGAAGCAGCAGGCCGATCTCCGGGAACTCGAGCAGATCATCATCAGCTTCTCCAATCTCATCGTCGATTTCCCGGAAATAGCGGAAATGGACATCAATCCCCTCGCCATAACCCAGGGCAAGACATATGCGGTCAACGCGCGCATCGTCCTGGAGAAGGGCAATGCAGAGCCGGGCGTGCAATACCCCCATCTGGTCATCACGCCTTATCCCACGAGATACATAAGCCATTCCCGGCTCTCGGACGGGACCGACGTGCTCCTCAGGCCCATCAGACCCGAAGATGAGCCGCTCGAACACGAGTTGCTCACCTCTCTTTCCGAGGCGACCATGCGGGCGCGCTTCTTCTCCATTATCAGGGACATATCCCACGAGATGCTCATCCGCTACTGCAACATAGACTATGACAGGGAAATCGCCATCGTGGGAGAGGTGCGGGAAAACGAGAAGAGAAAGCTCATAGGCATCGGGAGGCTGATCATAGACCGCGAGTTCAAGTCCGGGGAATTTGCGGTGCTCGTCCACGATAACTATCAGGACAAAGGGCTGGGCTACAAGCTCGTCGATGTGATCATCGGCATAGCGGAAGAGAAGGGCCTGGACCGCATCTGGGGAGAGGTCTTGACGGAAAATGAGAAGATGCTCGCCGTGTGCAGGAGACTGGGATTCATCGCCGAGCGGACCCCCGATGAAGTCACCAAAGTGATACTCGCCCTCAAATAAGGCATGGGCAAAATGAAGTACCGCTTCGTTGGCGGCGGAGCCAATGAGGCTATTCCTTCCGATTCGCTAGGCGCCTCCCCGTACCGGCAGCCTCCTCCCTTCGGGATCGTCCCTTTCTGACCACGAAGGATTGCCTTTTCGAGGACAAGAGCAGCATGAAACGCAACTCAACCGTCCGCTTTCGAAGGCTGTTCCTTCCGATTCGCTTGCGCCTCCGGTGCTGACCCGTCTAACGCAAGACTCGCTCACGCACCGATTGCGAAGCCACCTGCGGCCCCAAGGCGTGGTCTGCCGCGGGTTCCTGCCCCCTAGCTCCGTCATGTGGTGCTTCCGCAAACAAGAACGCCCTACCGTGGGTATGTGCCTCGGTTCAGCGCGGGATCAAGGAGAAGCCCTGCACCAGTGGGTACGGGGCTTTCCTCTTGATCCCTCGTACGCTCGTCTTTCGTGACGGGTACGAAGCTGTGAAATAATCCCGAAAATGGCCTTTTCCGGTACCCTAACTTATTGGAATCATTGATGCCCAATTTTGGCAAAGCCTATTTTTTCACAGCTTCTACCCCAGCACCTCTAGGCGATGCGAATCGAGAAGGAACAGCCTTTGCGCGGACGGAAACCTTGTCTCTTTTACATCAGATGACATGATGATAAGGGCGTGTTACCCGTTGGCGACTCGTGCATCGCCGAAGGACAACCTAGAAAAGCTCGCGACGTTTTCGTCGAGGTAGAGACCCCCTGGAGCGTAAGCGGTAGGGGGATGGGGGGACGCTCTCGACGAAAGAAGGAGCGATATGCTTTTCTTAGGACGAGGCTGCTAAGAGGAGGTAACGGGTAACACGCCCTTACAGCATAGCGCTAGAGCGACATGACACGTGTGACCTGCCACTAGGGAGTTTTGCAGAATTCATTCCCGATTGAGCCCCTGTGCCGTGGCTCCACCGTTTCCTTCGCTTAAGCTCGGTGCTTTCGTCTCTTTAGTGCCCTCTAGCGACTCCTCCCGCAAGCCTTGCGGTTGCCACCCGTGGATCGTTGCTTCGACCCGCGGCTTTCTCTTCGGCCACGGGTACCCGGCTAAAACAGTCGCTTGAGACATCCTCGGCATGCGGTAAGTCGCGCTCCGCTCCTTTAAGTCGCAAGGCGCACTACCCGAGAGACTCCCGCAAGGCATGCGAAAGGATTGGCTCCGCCAGGCACGAATCGGTACTCATTTATGCAAAACGCTCTAACTCTTACCTTGAGCCGCCGCTGGCTCTCCTGCAAGTTCGGCAGGAAAGCGGTCAAGAGACCGATGGCCGGAAGATAGGCGCACATCCTGTAGACAAAGTCGATGCTCGTCGCATCCGCGAGGCGGCCGAATAACGCCGCGCCGAGCCCGGCGATTCCGAAGGCCAGCCCGAAGAAGAGGCCGGAAATCATCCCTATTTTTCCCGGCAGCAGTTCCTGCGCATAGACGACAATTGCTGCAAAGGCGGATGCGAGCACGAGGCCGATGACGATGGTGAGAATCGTGGTCCAGAAGAGGTTGGC
>CAYZAF010000051.1:0-4624 GCA_964476435.1 uncultured Syntrophaceae bacterium | reverse complement strand
TTCGTCTTCCGGGAATTGAAGCTCGGGAGATAGCCTTAGCAACCTCTGGCAGCACCTGCCCGTTCAGAGGGCTATTCCTTCCGAAACGCTAGCGCCTTTTGCGCTGATCCGTTGACACTGAAGACTCACGCACGCGTCCATTGCGAGGGGGTACTTCATGATGCAGTTGTGTGGTGCTCCGCAAACAGGAACGCCCGCCGAAGCTGCCAGGCTGCTCGGCTTTGTGGGCTCCCCCAATCGATGCGGCCCCTCGGTTTCGGCGTTGCTACCGTTCTTGGCTCAACTGCACCGGTCCGTCCGGAAGGGCTATTCCTTCCGATTCGCTGCGCTTCCTGAGCTGACCCGTTGACACTCCTTGCCACCCACGTGATGGCTGAGGGTCCCGCTTCCATGTGGTATGACGTGGGTTCCCGGCTAAAGCGGGGCGCGGCGGGAGTGCATCCGTCGAGGGTTCCTAGCCTTTCCGCTTTGTTCTGTGGTCGTCCGCAAACAAGAGCGCCCTACTAGAAGGCTATGCCTCGGAATCAGGCGCGTGACCTTAGGTGAAGCCCCGCACCCACGGGGCGCGGGGCTTACACACCGGTCCGGCTACGCTCGCCTTTTCGTTAACGGGTACCGTGAGCGCTTCCGAGCGATGCGAATCGAGAAGGAACACCCCTCCCGGACGGGCAAAAACGGTGTTCACTACTCATTCGGTTCTTGTATGGATTTTAACGCTTTTTCATCGCCGGGTCAGTCGGCTTTCTAGACCCGGCGTGGATGGACAACCGCATGGAGGGATCGATGATATGTGGATGCGATCTGAGGCTCACTGACCGAGGATAATACTTGCGTATATCCGAGGGCGTGAGACGAAGAGCGCGCCGCAGAGCGCGATCCTGAACATGCGGTTGGCCGAACACCTAGAACCCCCCACTTCGCCTGACCCGCAGATCGCGATACCGAACATGCGGTTGGCCGGACACAAAAGACATGGTCGGCCTGACACCTAGGCGCACAACGGGACATGCGAACAGGCGAATGGCCGGGCACAAAAGACATGGTGTATACTATGGGACTGCCCTGGGGACAAAACGATGGACATAAAGCAGAAAGCCTCCGCCTTCGCCGTCACCTTCTCCCTCGCCCTCGCCGTGGCCAAGTTCGCTGTAGGGATCGCGTCCGGCTCCATGGCAGTAGTCTCGTCCGGCCTCGACAGCCTCCTCGACGTCTTCATGTCCGCCATGAACTTTTTTGCCATAAGGCAGGCAGCCCAGCCTGCAGATGACGAGCATCAATACGGTCACGGCAAAGCTGAGAGCATTGCAGGCTCTATCCAGGCCACGGTGATCATCCTCACCGGCGCTTTCATCATCTATAAGGCCGGCCAGGAATTCTTAAGCCAGGGAAAGATCGCCTATTCCGGCTTGGACCTCGGGGTCATGTGTCTCTCCCTCGCCTTCAGCTCCGTCATCTCCTCAGTCCTGAGAAACATAGGCCGAAAGACCGAGTCGAGCGCCCTCAAGGCGGACGCCCTGCACTACACGAGCGACCTCTATTCGAACTCCGCAGCCATCCTCGCCATCATCCTCACCTATTACACGGGGAAGCCCTTCTTCGATATCCTCTTCGCCGTCATCACGGGCCTCATCATTGTTCTTTCCGCGGTGAAGATCCTCAAGGAAGGCATATCGGGTCTCATGGACCGGCGCATCCCTCCGGACGTGGAAAGGGAGATAGAGGCGATCATCGAAGGCATGCCCTTCCCCTATGCAGGGTACCACAAACTGCGGACCCGCTTTTCGGGCAACAAGAAATACATTGACTTTCACCTGCTCACCTGCCGGAAGCTCCGCGTCGACGAGGCCCACGAGCTGGCCGACCAGATCGAACGCCGGATCACGGCGCAGCTTATCCCTGTGGACACAGTGATCCATGTGGAGCCCTGCGCCTACCCATGCGAGCTAACCGAAGGGACCTGCACGGTCGTTAAAATGCGCTTGCAGAAGCCGGGTCGGCCCCTCTCGCAGTGACCGGCAAGCACCAAGGGACTTGTTCCTCCTTCCCTTCGCGCTGAAATTGCTTCCCATCCGGCCAAAAAAGATGTACAATGTAATACCAATCTCGATGTCAGGCGGACAGATCAATTTCTCAAGGGGGACTTCTCCGTCGCCGAAGGAGCGCATATGCATTCAAAGAGCAAGTTGCGTCAGTATGTAGAATCGATCGTCTTGGCCGCCCTTCTCGCCCTCTTCGTGAGAAGCTTTGTGGTCGAGGCATTTACCATTCCGTCGGGCTCCATGGAGCCTACCCTGCTCATAGGCGATTATCTCCTTGCCAGCAGGCTGAGCTATGTGGTCAAGATCCCCTTTACCGATGTCGTTCTTTTCCGCCTGGGAGACCCCCAGCGCGGAGACGTGGCCATTTTCCGGTATCCCCTCGACCCGAGCAAGGACTTCGTGAAGAGGATCATCGCCAAAGAGGGAGACGTCGTCGAGATCAAGAACAAGATCGTCTACGTCAACGGTAGGAAAGTCGAGGAAGGGTATGCGCATTTTACGGACCATACCGTGATCCCGGGCTCGCGGATGCCGAGGGACAACCTCAACCCCGTCAGGGTTCCCAAGGGTTGCTACTTCGCCATGGGGGACAACAGAGACAACAGCAGCGACAGCAGGTTCTGGGGCTTCCTGAAGAATGAAGACCTCATCGGGAAGGCCGAGATCGTCTACTTCTCCCTCAATGGCAGGTCCGACAGCCCTCTTCGCACGGTGAGATGGGACAGGCTCGGTCATGTGGTGAGGTGATAGAAGGGATTTACGCCGCCAAAGAACTCTTTCATTTCTAGAAGGAGGGGAATTACGGCTATTCGGGCCCCTCTGCCCTTTCTCCTCGTACAGTACTTTCTTCCTGAGAAAGTCGCGCTTATGGTGATGGAGCCGTGCTCCAGGTCCACGTCCTTACACTTGAGTGCACGGGCCTCCCTGGGGCGGCAGCCGTGGAGTATTAAGAAAGCAGTGATCGGCTTATGCTCATCGGGGACCTTCTCGAACAGTTTGATCTGGTCCTTCTCGTCTATGCTGACTGTTTACGACATCAAAGACCGAGAGCTTCGGGAAAAGATGGTAACGGATGGGCAATGCCGGCCCAGGTTCCGGCCGAAAGGGGAATGAAAACATGGAACGACGATACAAAATTGCAGTCTTGCCGGGTGACGGCATAGGCCCGGAGGTTATCGACGGGGCCGTCGCCGTCCTCAAATCTGTTATGATGAAAGACCCGGAACTCAAGCTCGAATTGATTCCGGCGGACGTCGGAGAACCGGCCTACGAGAAATATGGAAATCCGCTACCCCCAGAAACGGTCGAATTAATCAAGGCCTCGCACGCAGTCCTGTTTGGTGCAGTCGGCAAATACGCGACCCCCGTGATCCTTCCCATGAGGCAGAAGTTTGAGCTTTTTGCCAACGTGCGGCCAGCCTATACGTTCGAAGGTGTTCCGGCCATCCAGAAAGACGTTGACATCGTCATCATCCGGGAGAACACCGAGGATGTGTACAAAGGGATAGGATACAACATTGATCAATCGAGCTTCGTGGCACTCCGCCTCTTTACGGCCAAGGGCATGGAGCGCATCATCCGCTACTCCTTTGAGTTCGCGAGGCGAGAGAGAAGAAAGTCCGTTCTTCTAGCGCATAAGGCCCCGGTGATACAGCACACTGACCTTCCCTTCCTTGAACTCTTCAACAGGCTCAGCCAGGAATACCCTGACGTCGAGGCAAAGGACATGCTCATCGATTCCTGCGCCATGAGGATCGTGATGACGCCTCAGGCATTCGACGTCATCCTTGTCTCGAACCTCATGGGGGACATTTTGTCTGATGTCGCGGCCGGGGTGATCGGCGGACTCGGCTTCGCACCGAGCGGTAATATCGGGGAGAAACTTGCGGTTTTCGAGCCGATCCACGGGTCCGCGCCGGAGTTCGCTGGAAAGCACAAGGTCAACCCTATCGGCGCGATCCTCGCCGCCAGAATGATGCTCGATTGGCTCAGCGAAAAAGAGGCCGCCTCCGGGATACACAAGGCAGTGGCGGAAGTGCTCAAGAAAGGGAAGGTGCGGACGTTCGACTTGGGCGGCGAGGCAACCACGGAGGAGCTGGCCAAAGAGATTGCAGATAGGGTCTATCCTGGATAGCGAGGCGGGAATGACAATTACCGAGAGACAGACCAGAGACAGAAATATAGGGGTCCAGAAAACCAGAAACCCCTTGTAATTCCTCAGAAATATAAGCGCGCCCGACAGGATTTGAACCTGTGACCTTCGGCTCCGGAGTGCAAAAGGCAGCAAACGGGGGGCTTCTTGAAAGCCCCCTTCTTTCCTCACAATCCAGCGACAGTCAACGGTTTCTCGATTTCGGGTATGTCACGTGGAGTCACGAGGAATTACACCTTGACACGTCGCCTCGGTTACAAAAATGGTTACAATGGTGACAGCAGACGGGGTGTCTTCGGACACCCCTTTTCTTTTTGCCTTCCCCTGCATCCTGGGCATGGAGATCAAGCGCGAAGAGGCCCAGGACCGGGCAAGGGCGCTTCTCTATGCTGAAGTGAGATTGGGAGAATTACTTAAAAGTCGCTATACATCA
>CAYZAF010000050.1:0-6729 GCA_964476435.1 uncultured Syntrophaceae bacterium | reverse complement strand
GCCTCAAGCCCCCTTGAACCGCGGCTTCCTTTTTTCTTTGAAGGCAGTGATGCCTTCCCTGCGGTCCCATGTCGTAAAAAGGAGCAGATAGAGGTCAAGCTCCATGCGCATCCCTTGGTTAAGGGTAAGGTCCATCCCTTTATGGAGGGCCTCTTTGACATAGGCGAGGGCCAGAGGCGATTTCAATGCCATTTCCCTGGCCATCGTCAATGCGGCGCCCATGAGTGCGTCGGGAGCGACGAGCCTCGTGAGGAGCCCGATGCGGCAGGCCTCTTCGGCGTCGACGAGTGCCCCGGTCAGGATCATTTCCGCGGCCTTGCCGTACCCCACGAGACGCGGCAGGCGTTGGGTGCCCCCGGCTGAGGGCATGCTCCCCCGGCTGACGGCCGGAAGGCCGAAGCGGGCTCCCCTAGTCCCTATCCTGATATCGCATGCCAGAGCCAGTTCCAGGCCGAGGCCGATGGCATCGCCGTTGATCGCCCCTAGGACAGGTACTTTGAGCCCTGCCACTGACCCCACGAGAGAGGGCACCCCCGCCTGGCTGCAAAGGCCTGCGAGTTCTCTCCCGTCAGGGGGGAACCACCTTCCCCCATAGGCGAGGATCACGACCCTGGCATCCTCGTCCCAGGCGATCCGCTCGCCTAGATCGGCAAACTCCGATGACAGGCGGACAAACATGGCCTCATCGCAGGCGGGCCGGCAATTGATCTCGACAACCACCACGTGCGCCGACTTCTGAACTTTCAGAATCTCATGGGACATAGGCCCATCCGTGTTCTGGGAAGCAATGGGCGCCCCAAACCCGCCAACGGCGCCAATGATGCGCCAGGCGTCCGCCTCCTCACGTAAGTATGCCATTGAAAGCTTCTTCTTACAATGGCTCCTGATCGCCGTTTCCCTCCATCCTAATCATCTGTCGGCCTGCAAGGGGCCTTGCGGCCTTCCAGGCAAAGAGCAACGGGCCTCCCAATGCCGCCCTTAAGGGACTAGTAGCTACCCCAGAACTTGACCGGTGTGATCGAAAGCCTCAGGTCGCACTGGAGGCAGCGGCCCGCCTCACGCGCCGCTACTTCGTCATCCATATCCCGCGAGACCGTGCAGAAGCTCATGACCCTTTCCCCAGGTGAGAGACAGACTTCCGCGCACCTGGAAAGGGAGGCGAAGTCTCCTGCGGGGCCAAGCCTCTTTTCGGGCTCAAGAGGGGGCGCCAGTTTTTCATCGATATCTCCCCTGCCTCCGAGAAACCTGTCCACGGCAACAGCGCCCTTTCTTCCGGATGCGATGGCCTTGATCACGGATGAGGTGCCGCTCACCGCGTCGCCCGCGGCAAAAACCCCCTCCCTACTCGTCGTAGACGTGTAGGGGTCCATCTCGATGAGGCCTCCCTCCCCGGTGTCGAGGCCGAATCCGTCAGGGATCTCAGGCCGCTGGCCCACGGCGAAGATCACCATATCCCCCTCGAGGACATGGTGCGACCCAGGCACGACCTCAAGGTGCAGCTCCTTCTCCTCATCGATTTCGAAGGATTCGACCTCGAGGAATTCCACGCCCCTCACGCGCCCATCCTCAATCAGTATGCGGGTTGAGGTCCTGGAAGGATGGATGTGGATGCCCTCCTCTTCGCCCTCCTCGATCTCGTCGCACGCGGCAGGCATGGCGGGTCGCGATTCGAGGCAGGCCAGGTGGATTGCCTCCGCTCCGAGCCTTTTGGCAACGCGGGCGCAGTCGAACGCGACGTTGCCCCCGCCCAGTACGATGACCCTCCTGCCCATGGCCACCTTTCTTTGCGCGTTCACGTCTTTCAAGAAATCGATGCCTACGACGACGCCCTGCCCGTCTGCCCCGGGAACGGGGAGCCTCTGGCCTATATGGCCGCCCACGGCCACGAGAACGGCATCAAACCCCTCATCGAAGAGACCGTCTATCGATTCCACGCGCGTATCGGTCCTTATTTCGACCCCCCTGGCCTCTATGTCAGCGATCTCCCGGTCGAGGACGTCCTTTGGGAGACGGTAGTCGGGGATGCCGTAGCGCATCATGCCCCCTGCTTGGGGCATGGCCTCAAAGAGAGTAACACCGTGGCCCTGGCTCGCGAGAAAGTACCCGGCGGTGAGACCTGCCGGGCCAGAGCCGATCACCGCGACCCGTTTTCCCGTGGAAGGCCTATTCTTCGACCCCTTTGCCCAGAGCCTCTCCCCGTCAAGGGCAGCGGCGTGCCGTTTGAGATTCCTGATGGAGATGGGCTGGTTCACCTCACCCCTGCGGCATGCCGCCTCGCAGGGATGGTCGCAGACATAGCCGAGCACCAAGGGCAACGGCGCCTTCTCCCTTATCACGGCTGTTGCGGCGCTATAATCCTTTTCCCTGATGAAGCGCAGGTATCGCGGCACGTCTATCTCCGCCGGACAGGTGTACCTGCACGGCACCAGCGCAGCCCTCTTCGTCTTTCCCTTCCCGAATTCCTCCTTGTCCATGATGGCGCCCGTGGGGCAGACCTCGGCGCAGGCCCCGCAGAACCGGCAGCCGGCATCGGCAAGGGGAAGGTCCTCGGGAGTGCCAATATAGGTCTCTCTCCCCTTCTTCTTGTATAAAAGCACTCCCACACCGCGCAGGTCGCGGCAGGCTCTCACGCAGCGGCCGCATAGGACGCACTTGCTCGGATCGTTCGCGAAGAGGGGATTGTCCGTACGCACGGGAAAGAGCCTCGACCGCCTCCTGACGCTCGAGGCATCGGCAGCGAGATACTGCTTGAGGGATTGAAGCTCGCAATTGAGGTACTTGATGCATGTGGCGCAATCGGGCGGATGGCCGGCGAGCATCAGCTCCATGGCGAGCCGCCGCGTATGGTCGATGGCGGGGCTCTTCGTCGTCACGCGCATGCCCTCCACGGCGGCGGTGGTGCATGCGGTCGGAAGCCCGCTTTCGCCTTCCACCTCTACGACGCAAAGCCGGCATGCCCCTATGGGGGAAACGTCTCCGTGGTGGCAAAGGTGGGGGATGTATATGCCCCCTTCGAGGGAGGCCTCAAGCACGCTCTTGCCAAGGCTGCACTCGATCTGGCGGCCGTCTATGAAGAGTCTCACGCTGTCCACGTCCTATTCTCCTGGGCCGGCTGCCGGTTCTTTTCGTGAGGGACATCCCTTTCCCTTGAGATGAGCCTCGTAGTCCTCGCGGAAGACCCTCACGCTGCTCGCAACTGCATGGGCAGCGCCCTTGCCCAGAGAGCAGACGCAACCCAAGCGCATCTGCCCGGCCAGCTCGTCGAGGAGCTCCAGATCCCCGGGGCTGCCAACTTTCTCGGAGATGCCTTTCAAGATATCGGCCATCTGATACGTGCCCTCGCGGCAGAAGACACACTTCCCGCACGACTGCGCCTGTATGTAAGAGACGGTCTCTTCGGCGATCTCCACGCCGCAGCCGTCATTTGCGAAGACCTTGATCGTGCCAGAGCCGACGATGGCGCCCATGCTTTCGGCAGTCTCGTAATCGATGGTCCTGTCAAGGGCTTCAGGCCCCACAAACGTGCCCGTGGGACCTCCCACCTGGACAGCCTTGACGCCTCTTCCGTTAGGCACCCCTCCCCCTATCTCCTCGACTAAGGCGCGCAGGCCCGTGCCGAAGGGCACCTCCACCGTATAGGCCCTGGTTATGTCGCCCGAAAGGGTGACCACCTTGCTCCCTTTGCTCTTCCCGGTGCCTATAGAGGAGAACCAGGCCGCTTCCCTCTGGAGGATTGCCGACACGTCGGCGAGCGTCTCAGCGCTACTCACCACGGTCGGCGAGCCCTTGAGCCCGCCTTGTGCGGGATAGGGCGGCCGCAAGTACGGCATGGCCTGTCTCCCGACGAGGGCCTCCAGGAGGGCGGTCTCTTCGCCGGACACGAGGGACTGCTCGATCTCAGCCACCTCTGCATCGACGCTGAAGGGGGAGCCGAGGATGCCCCTGCCGAGGAGGCCGTAGGACCTCATCTGGTCCAGGGCCCTTCGCACCCTCCTTATAGCACTGGAATGGCAGCTGCCGACACAGATGATGCAGCGGGCAGCTCCCACGGCGTAAGCGGCGATAAGCATGCCTTCAAGCATGCAGTGGGGGTCGCCCTCGAGGATGAGGCGCCCTGTCCGGGCCGCCGGATCGCTGTCAAGGCAGTTGCAGACCACGTATTTTTCTTTGCCTTTTGCCTCGCCACAGGCCTCCCACTTGTCGGCCACGGGGAAGCCTGCCCCTCCCCTGCCCCTTAAGCCCGATGCGCGCACTTCGTCGATCACGCCCAAAGGCGCCTTCTGCAGGGCCTTGTGGAGGCCCTCATACCCGTGGGCTTGCACGAGAGAGGCATCTATCTCCTCCGGATCCACGAGGCCGCAGCTGCGCAGGGCTATGCGCGTCTGCAGGCGGAAGAGGGCAAGTTGAGAGGCTGCAGGGATGCTCCTTAAGCCCTTTTCAGCCATGGCGCACAGGGCCATGTCCGGTCTGGGGTTTTCCCCTGCGAGGTACGCGTCCGCGAGTATGGCGGCCTTTTCCGCAGTCATATGGTGGTAAAAAACAGCAGGTCTGTCTGGCTTCTCGATGAGCACAACGGGCTCGAGCCCGTCGTATCCCGACGGGCCCGCAGCCACGATTGCGGCATTGAGGCCTTGGCGGCCCACAACCTCTTGGAAGCTCCTCGCCACGGCAGGGGCCGACGGATCGTCAGCCCACGACGATATAACGACCTTTGAAGCCTGCCCGTCGAGGAGAGAGGCACATCGGGATTGGGCCTTTCGGAAGATCTCAGGATAGGTCATAGAACGTAAAGGCTGGAGGACGCGGCGCTACCGGTGACCTTACTACTTTTCATGGCTCCTGCGCACGGCGCCCATCATCTCTGCCCCCAGAACATCGCAAACCGCAGTTCCCGCGTCGATCACGAGGGCTGCCCCTGTCATGAAGGACGAATCATCGCACGCAAGGAAGGTACAGATGCCGCCGATCTCCCCCGGCTCTCCGAACCGCTTGAGGGGAAGGACCTTTGACACCATGGTGAAAAAGGCCTGAGATTCCATGCCGATCGAATGGCCGATCTCGCCGAATTCCTTCTCGACCATGTCCGTCTTTATGGCGCCCGGGCAGACCGCGTTCACCCGGATGTTCTGGGCCCCGTAGTCGAGGGCCGCCTGCTGGGTGAGCATGATGAGGGCTGCCTTGGAGGTGCAGTAAGCCGGCATGTTGGGCAGGCAGCGAAGGCCGCCCACCGAGGCGATGTTGATGATGGAGCCTCCTTTCGCCTTGATCATGTGAGGGATCGCCTCCCGCATGAGCAGAAACGGCCCGGTGACGTTTACCTCCAGAATCTTTCGCCAGACCGCGCTCTCCATATCTGCAACAGGGGCCGCCGCGCTAATGGCCGCGTTGTTGACGAGCACATCGAGCTTCCCCCCGAACTCTATGGCTGCCGCAACCATCCTCGCAGCATCGTCGTCTTTCGACGTGTCCCCTGGGCAGGCAATGACGCTCCCCGCCGGCACCGAGGCAATTGTTTTTTCGAGCAGCTCCTTACGGCGGCCACTGATGCACACCTTTGCCCCCTCAGCGACAAACCTCTGAGTGATTGCCGCACCTATGCCAGTGCCGCCTCCCGTGACGAGAGCGACTTTCCCCTTCAGTCTCATGGATCACCCCTTGCAGTTATTTGGGTATAGCTTACCATCACAAGCCTTAAGGCCTCAACAGGAGGGCTCCCGCACCTCTAAAGGGAGACTCTCGCGAAAAGCCTCAAGGCAGATCTGTCACTACTGCCTATCGCTACTGATGGTCCTTCCACATGCCGTACTTCTCCCGTAGGATCCGGTGGAGGATCTTGCCGTTGGCGGTCCTCGGCATGTCCTCGTCTTTGATGAAGGCGACGTTCTTCGGCACCTTGAAGCCGGCGATCTTGCCCCTGCAGAAGCTCGTGATGTCCTCGGGGGTGGCAGACTGACCTTCGTGGAGGACGACGATGGCGAGGATGGTCTCACCCCACTTCTCGTGGGGGATGCCGATGACGGCCACGTCCTTGACTTTGGGGTGGCCTCCCACGACATTCTCCACCTCCGAGGGGAAGATGTTCTCGCCCCCGGAGATGATCATGTTCGCCTTCCGGTCGACGAGGAAGAGGTAGCCCTCCTCATCTTTGAAGCCCATGTCGCCTGCGGAGAAGTACTCTCCTTTCATGGCCGCAGCCAGTTTCTCGGGCTCCTTCCAGTAGCCGGAGAGGAGCATGGGGCTCCGGGAGTAGACCTCGCCCACCTTATGGGGCTCGGTGATGAGGTTGCCCTCCTCGTCGTAGAGCTTGAGGAGGTCTGAGCCGATCACCTCCCGGCCGCAGGAGCCGAGTTTCGAGAGCTGCTCCTCAGGCTTGAGGATGGTGACCACCCCTGCCTCGGTCGAGCCGTAGGCCTCGTCGAGCTTCGAGTTGGGGAACATCTTGAGGATGCCGAGCTTCGTGTCCTTGCGGGCAGGGGCCGAGGAGATGAGGAGCTTCTTGATGGAGGTGAGGTCGTAGTTCTTCTTCACCTCGTCGGAAAGGGCGAGCATCATGATGTAGTGGGTGGGGACGAGAGAGGTGAAGGTGATCTTGTGGTCGGAGAAGGTCTTGAGGAGATCCTCAGGGTCGAAGCTCGCCATGTTGTACGCCATGCAGGTGCCCCCCACCCACGTGTTGACGAAGGAGTAGTTGAGGGAGTTGATGTGGCAGCAGGGCATGACGAGGAGCGT